>JAICEO010000035.1 GCA_025924135.1 Nitrososphaeraceae archaeon
ATTTTTTTTAATTAAATGATATCACTCCTTATGTGTTAAATTATGATAAATTAAAATAATAAAGACTTCTTGAAGTGATATTATATATGAGTAATATTTACTTTATCGCATGTTTTATCCTTTTTATTTCTTTTTTATTGCTGACTGTATTCTTACTTTCAATAAATTTTAAAAAAGATCACCCTTTAATAGTATTAGATAATTCAGCAAAAGCCTTATTTTCTGAAAATTCATTAAATAATTATTTACATGAATTCATGATCTTCGTAACCTCTTATGGAAGGGAGTATATCTGGGGCCCTGTATTAATTGCACTGTTCCTATTAGGAGGTGTAGTAGGAAGAAAAACTGCCATTATAACTGGGTTAGCTATCATAAGTCTAGTACTAGTAGGTGGAGAAATTAAGAATATAATAGATAGAGAGAGACCAGAATTAGCTAACAATATGTATCTATTAGAAGAATCCGAAAAATCATATCCTTCAGGTCATGCATTAATAGTTTCCGCTGGTGCAACTGGAGTCGCATGTTTATATCGCGGAAACTTAAGACGCAAAATAATATCTTTATTGTTAGTAATAGAAGCAGGATTAGTAATTTTTTCCAGATTATATCTGGGATTACATTATCCACTTGATATATTTGCTGGTATATTGCTTGGTGTCTCAGTAACTTTCTTTTTTTTAGGATTTCAAAAACAAATAGACATTGTATCAAAAAAAATATTTTTTTTTATAAAAACAAGAACAGTAAAATAATTTAATGAGGAGAGTTTCTCAATATCGGTTAACCGTTTATTGTTTAGTGTATCAATTAAAATATATTGAAATATACTATAGCTTTATCTAAAACTTCCATTTTTCAGTTATTCCGTTCCACCATGATTTGTACTTATTAGCATCTGTATTTATCTCTCCTTCAATTCGATTATTTAATGTAAAGAACATATTTTCCAAAGCATCAATTTCGCCATCAGAATAAAGCTCTTGGCCAATCTCAAAAAACCTTTCTTTTTTTGATTGAATTTTTTCTGTTTCATGTGAATTTGTAATACAAAAGGTCAATATGTCATAAAGTTCCTCTTCTAAATATGCATCCAAGCATGAATATAAGTAGACGTCATATAAAAATGAACTTTCTTTACTCATTCCTGGTAAAAGTGATTGTAGTTTATTATTAAATTCTTAAAGAGTAGTATTTAGTTTATGGAAAAAGATAGTATTATTCTAACAATAAATCTTATGCATTAAAACCTGTACTATTATCTATTATTTAATTAGGGTTCAAATTAAATAATATTGTATTAGAAAAAATAGAATAAAATGTTCACCTAGCAATAAAGGAGATCTTATAAATAAAATAAAATGTATTATTATTATTATTTTCTTATTAATTTGTTAAAATATCTACTGTTATATTTTGTATTCAATGGGTTTATTTTTTTGTTATTGTTATACTCCTCGATTCTGAAAGAGTTCATTTTTTCGAATATACTCTCTTAGTTGATGAGATTCTTCTCCATATGCTCGAATAATTTCCTTTCTTCCATCTTCTGAAACTAAGGTTAAACTGACCATATTAATTTCAGCATCTGACCCAAAAATTAGAGGGTGTATCTTTTCGATCTTATACTCATTGTCAATCAGCATTTGTAGTTTTTCGATAGACGTTGTTTCCATTATTTTTTTAGGAGACTTATTCTATAAGTTGTTTTTTATTTTTATTTTTATTATATTCCAATTAAATCCTGGTTAGTACGAAGGATTACCTCATTTTTGATTAAAAGTATTAGTAATTTAAAAATTGTAATGATCATGTTCAAAAAATTTACTTTAGGGTTATCCAAATATCTTATTTTTAATTATTCTGCTATATATTACAACTTTATTGATTCAAATTTAAATAATTAAAAAATATTATTTGTCATTAAAATTCAAAACTTATATCATACTGAAATATCATTTTTGTATTAGAAGTGAACCTTATTAATACATATTAATATATCTAACACAATATTTTATTGTTAATTGAATCAATCTATTAATTTAAAATTTCAAATAGTCACAAAACAGATCAGATCTCATTAATACATAGTTGAACCTTTATTACATACTATAATAATAGGAGTTAATCTAATTCAATAAAATTAACATTAAATTAATTAGAATTTTACTATGATAAAGATAAATTATTACCTAAATATTTATAATAAATTAGGATTGAATTTAATTATTTTTGAAATTATCTGATGTTACTATTTTAGTTAAAACAAAAAGTAGATCCTACACTTGTTTGTATGTATTTTTGTGGCATTGCTCTGATTATCTCATTAGAGGCTTTCCAACCTGTGCAGTGACATGGAATTATATATTCGGAATTAATTCTCAATAGTTCAGTAATCGTAGAAGGGATATAATCTTCATATTCTTGTCCGGTTAAATGAAATCCTCCAATAATTGCATAAATTTTTTTAATTCCTGTAACTTTTCTGGCATAATGTATTGTATTTATTATTCCTGCATGACCACAACCAGTTAAGATAACTAAACCTTTATTTTTTAATAACATTACTAAGGCTTGATCATCCTTAACTAATGTATCTGCAATAAGATGATGTTCATCTTTTACTTCTTTATATTGTAATGGAAACCCCTTTTCAAAATTTGTAATTCTTGGTATTTCTCCCGTTATCAATATTCGTTTATTTTTTTTATCGAATCTATTGTTATCTTTATTATTTTCAAAGATTTTTATTTTTGGTCTTGGTAAATAGCTTATACCATTATTTTTAATTATCATTCCACCTAATTGCCTAATATTTTCTTCATTCAGTATATCCATCCTAGCTTTTCTGCCATCAGAAAAGACAATCCATCGTTTGAGGAATGCATCGGAATGTACAACAATTTCTATAGGCTTATTAATTCTCTTTAGGACACTTATTAGACCCGAGAAGTGGTCAAAATGTCCATGACTTAGAATTATTGTTTCAATGTCTCTAAATTTTATATTAAAAATATTTGCATTATAAATTATACCATTTTTACTTACACCAGTATCAAAAAGAAACTTCTGTTTGAACTTTTCATCTTTATATCTATATGATATTTCTACTAGCGCTGAAAAGCCATGTTCTGCAATTGGAGGCTTATTGAATCTTTTATTACTTATCAGGGCGGGTCGTTTTACTAAAGATAAACTAGGTAATAGTCTATCAGTTATATTATCAACCAAAATTGTAATATTTATCTCATCTACTATTTGAAGCATAATGAGAATAAGTTGTTTCTCGTATATATTAATAAATTTCATGTATGTTTTAACTATAATGTGAGAAAGATATTTATCCAATAAGATTCAGCAGGTATAAACAATTTTATTTTTAAATTTAATTTGATATGAAGAGAAATTATAATTAACAATTAATAATAATACTGAATTTCAAAAAATGGGGTATAAAAGGAACTGGAAATGGCCACCTCAAGCGAATTCATGACTTTGATTTTGATCCTATAAAAAATATCTTAATGTAGTAGATTCAAAGAACAATAGAATTCAAAAGTTTGATATCAAAGGTAATTTCATAAAGAGTTGGCGAATACTAGGATCTGGGGAAAGTCAATCTATTCTGCCTATTTGGATTAGATAAACCATATTATTTATTTAATTAAGATCCATTTTGTGATACTGGATTCAGAATCTTCATATCTTTCTGGCCCCGACCGTAACTTTTCTAACTTAGAAGATACAGAACAGTATGATTTATTGAGAATTTGATTAATTTAACACGTATCTCTAGAAGAACTGTTAAAATAGCTTTAGACACATTATTATTACAAGGTTTAATATCAGAACATTCCAGTTTAGAAGATGCAAGGAAGAAATTATACTATCTCATTCAATCCGATTGGCTTTAGTTAGCAAAATTAGTTTTAATAAATTAATTATTATTATTATTATTATTATTATTATTAATTTAAATTTTAATAGAAACAATAATACAAAAGCCTTATCTGAATTTTTCAAGATGATAATTACATTATAACAAACAAGAAATTATTCAAAAATAAATAATGTGATGATAATTTTGAATTGAAAATTATTGTCTATTGCTGTTGCTGCTATTAATATTATCATCATCAGGTGTAGGTATAGAAATTCTTCTACCTGTCAATCCAGCTACCAGAATTTGTATACCTGTTATTAAAAGGGCTATTGCGATGATGGATGCAACCAATCCAAACCCAAATGCTGGTGAGGCCAATATAAGTATAGACAGAGCAATCTCTAATGCACCCACACCTATAGTAAAAGCTCTATCTAATTTGCTTTGGTTTTTATGCCTAATACCATGTACAATTCTGGAAATACCATCAAATAGTAATGCAACTGCAACTAATATAATCACAAAAACACTTGTTCCAACAGGAAATGCCATCGCTACTATAGCTAATATAATTACAAGTATACCTAGTCCTAAATTTGAAAATCGAGCTCTATTTTTTACAAATATACCTGCTATAACTTTTTCAATTCCTACTACTAATAAAAGAACAGAAACAAGAACTATAAGAGATATTATTGATATTATTGGATTAATTAGAATTAATATAGATAATATAATTGCTAATATTCCTATTCCTATTTGAGCGGCAAAAACCCATTTGGGTTGATCAGTATTACTTAACATGTGTCCACAATATAGTTAACTATTTATATATGTTGTGATTATCTAACAAAAATCTTAAGTAAAATTCATGAATGAATTGAGTGAATTTTTCTGCTATGTTAAATAGTTTTTCATAAAGTAACAAATAGGCCTAAAAAAAAATTAAAATTACTTTACAAATAAAAGATCTTTTTAAATCAGCCGTAGATGCGAATTAATTTGTATACTAATGAAAAAAGATTTAATAAATAGAAACCTCTTGGGTATATAATAAATCCTAAAGGCTCCTAAATCATTTGTATTACTGTTAATTGTATATACTAATATTTTTAGAAAATTTTTAATGAGATATCGGTATAATAGCAATATAATGACTTTTTATTACATTGTTATTGATTTTAAATGATTTATTTTCACTATTAAAGGTATAGAAAAGATCTTAATGGGCATTGCCTTATAAATACGAGAAGCACTCGTTTATTTTGATGAAATTCGTTCAAATATCTGATTTACATGTAGGAGGCTTATTCAAACAAGAAGCTTTCAATACACTAGTAGAAGAAATAAATGAACTTAATCCCGATGCAATAATTATCTCAGGCGATTTAACAGATGAGGGCCTAATTTTTCAATTCAAAAAAGCATCAGATGAAATTAAAAAATTTACATGTCCGAATTTAATAATCTTTCCAGGCAATCATGATTATCGTCATACTGGATATCTACTTTTTCAAAAGTATTTTCCTTCATCTTCAAAAAAAGTATATGAATTCAAATCAGAAAAGGAAAATGTTGTTATTTTTTCTTTAGATACTGCATTACCTGATCGAGATGAAGGAGAAGTAGGTGATAGTCAGAATCTTTGGATAGATGAGGTACTAAAAACCTATGATAATAATGTTATAAAAATTGTTGCAATGCATCATCATTTAATAGCTATACCTGATACAGGATTTACTAATTTAGTAGGGATATTAGATTCTGGAGATGTTTTAAGAATTTTAACTGAAAATAGTGTTTCTCTAGTCTTATGTGGACATAAACATAGACCATGGTTATGGAATTTAGGAAATTTAAAAATTGCTTATGCAGGAACATCATCTTCTTGGAGATATAGAGGTATATTTGAGGATACATATAATATTATAGAAGTAAAAGAAAAAAACATACATATTGATATAAAAATAGTAGGAGGAATAAGATTTCCGATATCTGAATTGGTTGAAAAATACGAACCAGAAAAAAGACTCCCATTTTCCAAATAGAGTAGAACCAAATATTCTATCTATTTATAGATACTTACAAATTATTGAAATTTACCCTCAATTATTGGTTTTATAGGCACTTGTTCCTTTCTTATTTTGAGCTTTGTAAATATATCAGATGAGAATAGATTTTTTTGTCCTTCTTCCGTTTCTATATCTAAACCTATTTCTTGTTTTATCACATCTTTTCCTTCTCGAGCACCAGTAAGTATTATTTGGGCATTTTGATAGTTTATAAGCGTTAAATTTTGCGATAGCGGAATAAATTTTACGTCAGTTTTAGTGAGATCGTTTTGAACATCTTCAGGATATTTTGGACGCTCTGCTTCTGCAGTAGGATAACCTTCTGAAACTGGTTTATATGGATTTATTACGGTAATAATATAACTTGCCTCTTTTTGTATTCCTAATTCTTTTTGAGCTTCACCAATCTCATATGGCATTTCAAGGATAAATGCTAATTCTGCATGATTTTGATGTTCTATTATCGCATATTTTCCTTCCCCAACAGGTCTAGCTGCGTCACCTTTTTTATATTCATCAGCGGTCAAATCTTCAACTAAGTCTTGAGAATCATAAAAAATACCACCTACTTGAGCCCAAAATCTTTCTGAGGATCTAGCTTCTGTTTTTCTAATTTCAGGAAGTGATTTTTTACCTATGATAAATAGTCTATAAATTTTCTTTTCCTTTAGGTTAGTATCACTATTAGTATCATCATCTATTATTTTTTGCTCTTCTTCAGGGGATAGAACCATGTAAAATCTTCGTACATCATCAATACTTTTTATATCCTTAGCAGATACTTTAGGTCTAAAAAAAAAGAAAATATCTCCTTGTTCGAGTATTTTAACATCTATTTTTTCACTCATATATACTACTATTATATCATGGACTCAAATTATAAAATACTTTAATATTGTATAGTATATAGGATATTTATTTTCATAAAAAGTTTTTAAAAATTTCTTATTCTACAAACATCCCCGACTAGAATTTAGATTGATAAAAATGTATGATTCTAATACAGATGACAGAAAGCCAAATATTAATGGTATATCTTTCAAGGATTAATATCACCAGATAATTTTTCCCTATGTATCTTTTTTCTCCTTTTATTTTAATAAAGTATGATGAATTGCTTTTGCTAGAACATATATAATAAAACCCATTGAAAGATATGAAATAAAATAAGGAATTATCTTTGTAATAGTTTTCAATTTATAATATCTCATTGAAATTATTCCAATAAAAACTTTTTAAAACATATAATTATAATTATCAAACTAGTTATTGTTATAAATTTCTTTGAGCGAAATCCAGCTATTTTATGAATATAGCATTTTTTTAATTAACCTAATAAAAATTTTTTGTACACTCAATAAATAGAGAAGAATCAGTTTGTAAGCATACTAAATTCTTTTAATACAAATAATTTCTAACCAAATCTTTGTTAGTCATTATACATAGTCCCTTATTTGATAATCTTTTATAAATGATTTCAAAACGTTGGATCAAACTATTATATCTACCAATAATAACATATAGATAAATTAATAATAACAAAAATACTGCATAGTTTTATGCTTCGAATTTTGTTGGGGGAGGTAGTGATTTCAATTTTATTTATTTTAATAATCCAGTCAAATTCAGATAGAACGTTTGTGTATGCTAATTCAGATAGAACGTTTGTGTATGTTTCTAATGGTGGTGATGGAAATATTGCAGTCATAAAGTTAAACCCTCAAACAGGTGATATGAAATTGGTGGAAAAGGTACCTGCTGGGCCAAATATAATGCATATGGCATTGAGTCCAGATCATCTGTTCCTTTATGCCTCTATTCGTTCAGAACCTTTTTCAGTAATTTCTTATTCGATTAATTCTGAAACTGGTCACCTAACACAACTTTCCAAAGAACCATTACCAGATAACATGGTATATATCTCAGTAGATCAAACCGGACGTTTTCTTTTATCAGTATCCTATACTGGTGCAAAAATTGCGGTAAATTCAATAGACCTCAAAGGTTTAGTCCAAGCACAACCTGTACAGATAATTCCCACGGGTCCAAATCCACATTCAATTTTAGTTGATGCATCAAACCGATTTGTATATGTCCCTCATTTAGGAAATGATCAGATAAAACAATTTTTGTTTAATGAATCCACTGGAGTTCTTACACCAAATGATCCTAATATTGTGTATACTAAAGATGGTTCTGGACCAAGGCATCTTGATTTTTCACCAAATGACAAGTTTGTTTATGTATCAAATGAACTGGATGGTACGGTTTATTCTTATGAGATAAATAACAAGACAGGGATTTTAACGGAAATCCAAAGAATTTCAGTCTTCCCTACTACCATAAGCCATGAACCATCGTCTTCTGTAGCCGAATATACTGCCCCAGGTATGGCAGATGGGAAAGCTGCTACTACTCTTAAAGTTGCAGATATTCACATAACACCTGATGGTAAATGGTTATATGTAAGCGAAAGAGTTACCGACACAATTACCGCATTTGCTGTTGACCGTCACTTAGGTAATTTGACTTACATTGGAAGTTACGATACAGAAAAGATGCCACGTGGTTTTAACATTGATCCTAAGGGTAATTTTGTAATTGTAGCAGGACAGAAATCAGATCATATATCTGTACATGCGATCAATCCAGAAACTGGTGAATTAAAACTCTTGGATCGGTATGAATCGGGTAAAGATCCAAACTGGATTGAAATTGTTAACTTTAATTAAAAAATAATTGTTCTATTATTTTAATAATAATTGATATGCTAGACAAAAAATATTTTCAAATACTGTGATAAATTGGCATATACTATTTGGAAAAATGTGATTCTTTTTTAGATTAGATAAATAATAGTATTTGAAAAAATAATAACATAAAAAAGAAGAAACATTTAGTAAGAAAGTTCTCAACCATTCTTTTTTAAATATAATGTAAGATCTTTAATCTATTACGTTAGTAAAGATAAAATATTTTACTCGCATAAGTTAGGTATATATGATTAGTAATTAGATACAAAAAAAAAACAATTTTCCTTATTATATTTTGTGTTTATCTTCGATAATTATTATATAATATGGTGACTCCATGTTTAAAGATTACACTATAATGATGAAAATAAAAACAAAAATAATACTATTTCCGAACAAAATAAAATTCTTCATTCTTTCACTGATTCTTCATCATTAGCTAGAAATAGTATTTTATTATATCCTAGTGCATTAAGAATAGAGATTATTTGTATATTGTCATCAATTACCGGTGAAAGTATTGGTTTTTATTTATTTGGATTCAATGTTGTAGGAATTACTTACGCTTATTCTCTTGGATTTCTTGTTGCCTGATGTACCATTTTTTTAGTTATTTTAGGAAGATACTGATATGTTCATAAATTATAATAACTATTAGTGACTATCTACTAATACTTGGTATAGAAGATAAATTCAAAGTTGTTGTTAGAGGAAGAAAAGAAGGAGACAAATTCATTTTAGAAGGAATAACAAATTTTATAATGAAAAGTTTAGAATCTTATGATGATAATCATAATAGTAACATTTGAAATGCCTGTAAACAACCACCGAGAAAAAATGGATAATTGTATACTAATCAATTGAATAAGCAATTATTTTTTGGAATATTGAGATTTATGAATTTGTTAGAAATAAAGACTAATAATACCGATAGCGTTTCTAAAAGAGGAGTCTGTTATAAAGATATAATATTACATAGAATTTAGCTTTTGTTATTGTTAGAACTTAATTATTTTGAAAGTTTGTAGTTAAATTTTGCACATTATAGTCCAGAGGTTTACTGGTCATTTTGCCTGTAATCATAATCAATTGAAAACAATCACTAAATAACTTTTTTTATATTGAAGATTTCAATTTGATAATACGATAAATTTCCTATAATTATAAGCAATCTTATCTATCTTTTTATAATTACCTAGGTATAAACAACAAATATAACTGAACTGAACAAAAATATACATTTTTAGATAATAAACTAAATACAAATATCAAGTGATTCAAAATATTATAAAAAAAAGTATATATTTCTTTTTGTTTATACTCTTATTTTTTAAATTGGATTTGATTTTTCTTTTCTGATATAGGATTAACTTATAGTAGTTCTTATTGTTATGAACTAAAAAACCGAATGCGAAATTCAAATTTATGTTTACGCTACTCTAAAAATTTTTCTAAAATTTTATAAGATATTATTAAACTCAAAGAAAAGAGACTGACAATACTAAAAATGTAAACATTATTAATAAAATAAATGACATAACAGAATAATTATTTTATTCATATTATTAGATATTTTGTTAATTGGGAAGAATCTTATAATTTATGACTTTTCTTTGTTTATATCTCTGTTTATATCATAAAAAAAATAAGCCAGGGATTTAATATGCATAGAAAATCAAAGGTTATTTATGAGATGGAAATGCTTAAGTCCATAAATAATAATCAAATCAGAATTTATCAAATCCATTATTGTTATCTGGCTCATTTGTCTTTAAAATTATAAATTCATCTATTATGTTATTTTGATAATTTACATAATGATAGTGAGGTAGTATAATTGCATTTGCATAAAAAGTTGCTTTCAATTTTTTACCATTAATATCAATATTTAGAAAACCAAAATGTTTATCATCCTGTTTTGCAACAAAAGGTGCTTGTCCTTTTATCTCATAAAGAGACCTTCCTCCAGTTCCTATTATAAGGTAAATGACTCCTTTATTGTTTTTACCATCATCATCATCATCATCATCATCATTAATAATCTGATAATTATTTTGATTGCTATCTACTATTATGGGTTTAGAACTATCTCCATCTTCATTATATTTTAATGGGAATGTTCTTTGATAATTGTGATTGTCACTAGTAAATACATTATCAACACCATATTTGTCAAAAAGTGGATGATAAATATCTCTTATTGTAGAATTACCAGGATGTTGCGTAGGGGATGTATAGATAGGTGTTTGAGGCTCTATTGTATCCTACAAGTAGTTTAAAGAATAGAACTCATTCCAAAAGTATAAAACTATTTAATTACTTATTTATTTGAACCCTAACAAGTTTATCAGTTCCAGACTCGGCTCCCCAAATCTCTCCCGGACTTCCTAATATCTGACGTACTTTCGCATCTTTGCTTGGTAACTTTAACTCTTCAAATATTTCTAACATCGGATCAAACCGTAGAAATGAATTTGATGCAAAATCACTAATCCATACTTTATCATGTTCATCTACGTAAACAGCATATGGCAATGGATTTTCTCCAGGAAGCTTCCATTCTTTCCAAGTCTTAATATCAGGATCATAAACGCCTAACTTGCCAGAATCCCATTCAGTTACCCAAATCCTGTTAAGAGAATCAGACCAAACACGTCTTGCTCCTTGATCAGGTGTTGAAGGGTTTAGAATAGTTACATTTCCTGTTTCTAAATCAATACGTGCTATATAACTACCAGCTAAAGAGGCAAAATAGACTTCTCCATGTGGCGTAGTAGTTATTCCATATGGTCCAGGACCTCTTGGTGATGAAAAAGTCTTAATTTGTTCTGTTTTAGGATCTAAGCTACCATACATACCATTTTGTCCAGTGAACCATAAGACCCCAGAATGATCAAATGTAGCTGTATTTAGATTAGCGGATACATTATCTGGAGGTAAAGAAAAAACTTTGATTTCCTTAGTTGAGGGATCTACTCGTACAATAGCATTTAGTCCTCCATCTGTAATCCATGGTGCACCATCTGGACCAACAATAACACCATGGGGAGCAGACCCATTACCTAGATGAATATGATATGTGTCTCCAGTACGTGGATCTAATTGGCCTAACTCACCCGATCCTTGCGCAGTATACCAAATTATCCCATCTGTTGCTGGTGCAACATCATGTGGGTGGGATCCTGATGGAACTGGAAATTCCTCTATTACAAATTTATTGGATTCAAAAGAATCTCTCAAACCTGTTATATTTTTTCCACTATCTGTTAATTTTCCTGTTATTAGAGGTATTGTTGTATGAAGGAGAATATCTTCTTTGATGGAGGAATTTGTAGATGTTAATTGTCTATCTATACTTTTATCGTGAATTTGTTGAAAAGCGTATGTTGGATTTATTATTTGTGTGAGCTGTATTCCTAAATTCGTCATAGTAAATAAAGTCGTCAAAAATAAAATAATGTAACATAAATGTAGAATCATTAATAAATATTATTAATATAATTTCTTATTAATTCTTTATGGTAATAATAATCAACTTTTGTCTTATTTATTTTTATGATGGGAAATTTCATAAAGAAAAAATAACTCAGTAAGGTTAAATAGATATTATAACGTTAATATAGTGATATCATCATAATTAATAAATAAAAATTTTTTAATGATATTTAATATAGGAATGTGGAAATTCTAATCCATAAATTAACGATAATGAAAATAATAAAGAAAATGATAAATGGATGAATAAATATAATTCTATAAAACAAAGAATTTTTGGTATAGATATTAAAACATTTTATGTAATATTATTTTATATTATGTTGTATTAGTTTAACTGATGTCAGAAATAAAAGACGAAATGGAAGATGCAGGAGAGAAAATAAAGAGAGGTGCAAAAAAAGCAGGTAACAGAATGGAAGAAGGTGCTGATGAGGCAAAAGATAAAGTAGACTAGATTAAACCATCTAATAACAAATAAAATATACTTTTCATTTTTTTACAATATTAAATATGGATTCGCTATAACTCACCACGATTATTTAAAACTCAAATATCAAAGAAAATAGAATTATATAATGCCAATTTATAATTATTATAATGTTGTAATCATATTAATGTTATTGGATTTGTTATATCTTTACAAAAATATATAATCATGTTACTTATAGTTAGTATAATATTATACTATTATTAATGTTCCTAGAAACAGAACAAATACCTTTAAATTAGTTTGTGACATTTTAAATTAGCTGATTATTTTAATTATATTAATAACTTGAATTAAGTTTAGGGATAATAAAGAGATAAATCTATGCATTCTCATAAAAGGTTGTGGAGAAAAGAGGTTAATATTACCAATGTACTAGGCGAAAGTTTAATAATTTAGTTCTCCGCAGTGTAATGAACTATTAATATTTCATTTCAAATTTGCAAGGTAAAATGTTCTCTTATATTGTTATGGTTGGAGGAGTGGTCTAGAAGCTTTTTAGCAGAAAAATTATCCTATTTAAAAAGATTATAGATTTAGAAATAAAGAAGATCGTTATTATTTATAGAATAATTTATTACTAATTTTTGTGACCCAATATAAATATACATTTATTCCGCTTTTAAAAATGGAATTAATAAATATGGTAGCTACAGTATTATTTTTATCTCTATCTTTATTTTTATTCATAATTTCATTTCCCATTGTTACTTTTGCCCAATCCGATCATCTAGGAGTGCCTACAATTGCTCAAATACCATCAGTGGAGGAGCAGTCTCAACGAGGACTTTTAATATTAACAACTAACGTTATTAACGATAATGGAGGTTCAAAACAGGCATCTGATTTTATTATAAATATAGGTGGCAGTTCCGCCTTTCCTTCAATATTTAACGCAGCTCAAACCCCGGAAGTTCAAATTGTTTCTATTCAGGAAGGTTATTATTCCGTTTCTGTAAATAATACTCAAGGATATAATCCCTCTTTTGGAAATCAATGTGAAGGTCAGATTAAAGCTGGAGAGAGAAAATCTTGTTTTATTACTTTGGATGAGTCTTCTACTACAATTGATCAAGTAACTACTACTTCACAGTTACCACTTATGCCTCTATCATTACCATCATTACTCTTACCGTCATCACAAACTAGTAGTGGAGGAGGAGAAGAAAAATTAACAATTTCACAAATACCGTTAACGGAAGAAGAACAGTCTGAATTGGGTTTTCTTGTAGTGGGAACAGATGTTATTAACGATAATGGAGGTTCAAAACAGGCATCTGATTTTATTATAAATATAGGTGGCAGCCTAGCGTTTCCTTCCTCTTTCAAAGCAGCTCCATCAAATTTAATGCAGGTCATTTCTATTAAAGAAGGTCCATTTTTTATATCTGTAAATAATACTCAAGGATATGATACTTCTTTTGGAAATCAATGTGAAGGTGAGATCAAAGAGGGAGAAATTAAAACTTGTTTAATTACTATAAATGACAAAGGAACAACAACACCACCACCACCTCCACCCACTGGAGATGTTGATGCAAAGTTTCCAGAGTTAATCAAGAGAGCTAATCCTAATGAACTTGTAATATTAGATGGGTCCGGATCTACTGGAACCATAACTAGTTGGTCAATAGTACAAACAGATGGTCAGCCAAGTGTAGTTCTTGAAAATGTTCCTACAAAACCATTCTCTAAACAATTCATAATGCCAAATACTGAAGATACCCTGAAATTCACTCTTACTGTAAGAAATGATCAAACAGGAAAACAGAATACAGACACGATTACAGTTAGCAAGACATTAACAACACCACCACCACCACCAGGCAATTTCCCGGTTCCTAATGTTAGTTGGTTCTATGATTCCAAAAATGCTCTAAGTAACGATATAACTTTGAAATCAGGTACTACACATCCTCAAGATCGTGTTCTCTTGTCAAGTGGTGCTAGTGGTGTAAGTTCTCATCCAATCAAAAATGGGTTTATTGAAGTTCAATCGGGCGGAGGAAACGGTAGAGTATACTGGAATTATCATGAAGTTCCACAATTCTCACAATCACCAACCGCTGGGTTCAATACTGCAATGACAGGGACATTCATGTTCAGACCAGGAATTGATAACCTATCAATAAAAGACGGAAATCATAATACAGATGGCTGGGTTTTAAATGGTAAATATGCCTTCGGTGGATTCGGGCTAGCATTCCACAGAGATAGTGTTGAATCAAAAGCAGAATATTGGCACAACAATCAAGGTAATGGAATAACTGTACCCTATCCAAGTGGGCTTAAATTGGTAGATAACAAAGAATACAAATTCTTCTTGACATTAGTAACCGATAGAGTAAAGCAAGAAGTAGTGCTTAATGCATGGTTAGATTTTGGTGACGGCAAAGGTTGGATTCAAGTTATGAAAGATAGAAAATGGGGACAGAGTGGATGGAGCCCAGGCAGCGTTCCTAATGGAGAAGATAAAGCAGACATACTTAAGGGACCATCATTTATCAAGAAACATCATATATGGACTAGAGCTAATGGAGGAAGTAGTTTGCCAATCAAAGATATTATGATAGGTACTCTACCTTTCATATCTTGATATTTTTTAGTTTTAAAAAATTAACACAATGATATTCTTATATGTAAAACTTTAAACAGCAAAAGTATAACTTGCAACTTTTAAAGAATTTAATTAAATTCAGGATTTATTCTAGAATATGTGTGAGATTAAATTTCTAGTGTAGTAATATAAAAGAGGTAGTCAATTTGACCTAACGAATAAATATAATTTTGATTAAAATAAATGTGGAGTAAAGGACAGATAATTTCTATTTATCATTAATTCTATAAAACTACTAGCTATAGTACTCAACAGGCGTTAATATATTACAAATCAGTATTATGACATTATATATATATTATTATTATAATTTTCCTAACTCTGTATACTTATATTTATTTATCAAGAGAAATACAATTAAAAAGTGTAAAGAGATAATAATAACTTTTATCTACTATTATTTAATTCAAACAATTTCAGCATTTGCTGTATAATAGACCACTTCTTCATCGCAATTTAAAACTAAAACAATTTTATAATTAACCTCGCCTGCCCTATTAGGAAATATATCCTCAATTTCAATATCTGTTGAAACATTTGTAGGAATATTTGCGATTTCAATACTTTTCTCTTGTGGAGAAGAGTTTTGATAAAATTCTATTTGATCCCCACTTAATTTTATAGTTTGAAGGGGACTAGTATTAGTTGAGAAAGTACTTATAGATTGATCTATCGTTCCTTTTAAAAGTAATCCCTTCATTTCATCAGCGAATCCGCAAGGAGATTCATATGAAATCTTAATTGGTTCGCCTTTAGTTAAAACAACTTTATTCTCTTGAACATTTGTATTATTGAAAACTTTGTAACCTTCTTCTACAATAAAAGTGGGCTCAATTTTATAGATAGTTCCATCTTCTTTAATTAAGTTAATGGGAGATATAGTATCAAATTCAAGTGCATATGCATTTATTGACAATGATATTATAACGCTCAAACTAGAAAACAAGGTTAGTACAAATAAAATATAAAAATTAGTTGTAGTTAGCATCATCCTAATATTAAGAGGCTATGTATAGATAAGTGTTTCCGAGCAATACCTTAAAGCATATACGATTTTGAAGATAATAAGGCTTTAATATAATATCTTAAGTTATAATATGTTAAAATTAATTTCAGTTTATTGTTGTTGTGACTGCCTGACGGTTATCTAGCCAATTCTGCTAAATATAAATTCCTAAAACATAAAAGTAATATTATTCAATAATTACAATAATTATCCATTTGTACTTTGTGATTCAGGGATTATTCATATGACCTTAAATAATTGGTAATTGCTGCTATTGACACTTCATTGAGATGGATGGATAGCGAGAGGTTCAACACTAAATTGATCAATAATAAATTTATGAAAGTTAATGTTTTAGATATGTAAAAGAGTTATAAACATTTTTAATTAAAACTATTTTAATTTTATTGATTATATAATTATCAGATGGAAGATTGTCAATGTAATAAATATGATAAAACCAGGGATTTCCATTTAGATATATTCGTTGTCTCTTCTCATTTGAAATTACTAAGATGTATTAAATGTGGCGGATTGGTTGGTGAATGGATAGATAAAATTGCTCCAATAAAAAGGACATATTCAAAAAAAGAACAGGAACTATTAAAATAATTTAAAAAGTTATTTTCAATCAATAATTGGGCATGATAAAGCTATTCATAAGTATATTTATAAAGAAAATTAGATATGTGTGTATATTATTAATATAAATAATAAATGGATAATAAGGATTCCTGTGATTCTCATGGTACAGCTTACAGAAAAAATAAAACCTTTGAAGAATGTAAAGAAATGGCTTTATTTAATTCCAATTTATTATCATCAGAGATAAATGATCATGGAGAAGTCTCATGGACAAGAGTACTTACAGTGGCAAACCATGATGAATTAATTTATAAATTGACTTTGAAGTATCTTCGTCAAAGAGGATTCGATATTGGTAACAATAAGATTCCAAGAGTTAAACACTTAGATAAATAAAAATCATATTTTTTTGTATGTGTTAAGATTTAAGCAACTCGTTCTAACATGTTAATTCTTTTATAATAATGAATTAAAGAGATTTCAGAGCTACTATTTCTCAATCAATTAAATCCTATCCCAGTTGTATTCGTTTTGTTATTCAAGTAAAAGGTTTTTCAATTTTATTATAATTTCTTTCCTTTATAATCTCTAACAAAAATCATAAAATATAAAATATTACAATATATATTTTTCATATTATTTATCTTTTAATATGTATCGATCCTTAAGTATACCAGGGACTATTGAAATAAATACCATAATAGAAGAAACAAAAAATATGATATGTATTGAATACAAGAACTTATTTTCGATTAATTCCTTACTTTCTTTTATTGAAGAAATAGAAGTCGCATTGGTATTATCTTCAACCATATTAGGGTCAATATTTCGAAAATCTATAAAAATCTCTTTTACTTGTTCTACAGGCAATATACTTGTCATTATTAAAAATGAGATACCCAAACTTAAAGATCTTCCTACATAAAATAAAGTCGTACCTGTACTTGCTGATACTCCTCTTCTATTTGCAGGTACACTATTCATTATCGATGCTCTATTAGGAGATGTAAATATACCCATTCCTGCTCCAAGCAAAATAAAAGGTAATAATAGTTCAATAAAGGAGGTTTTAAGTTGTAGTTGGGTAAGTAATAGAAAGCCTATGCCAGATAGGAATAGACCCAAGCCTACAAAAAATCTAGAACCATATCTATCAGATAACC
>JAICEO010000036.1 GCA_025924135.1 Nitrososphaeraceae archaeon
ATTCCCCAACTTTAAAAGATTAAAATCAGGATATATTATTCTATGTTGGTTAATCTCTTCACTTGCAAAATCTGTTAATGTTCCTGCAGTTTTATTTGCCACTATAACCATTAACACAGGGTCATTCTTGGGAGGAGAACTAAAAGTTACAACATTTATTTGTTCATAAGGGGGCATGCCAATAGTAGAACCTGGCTCGGTCTTTAGCCAATTAGAAGGATAGTCAATTTTTATCCCATACTTTGAGTTTTCATATGTTTCAAATTTCTCTACATTACTAGTGTTAAATTGAATAGGAGTAGTAGTATTAGTATTGAAATCTTCGCTCTGTCCCTCTGCATTAAGCTCAATAATAGAGGATAATGTAATACACGGTGTAAATATTACCATTAATGAAACAAGGATAAAATTATTGTTCACACCCATTTTTAGAAATTACATTATTTATTGTTAATGATTGAAAAATTTTATTATATAGATATGATTTATTTGAGTAAAAATGAAATTCATTTTTTAATATGAATATACTATAATAGAATATTTGAGTTAATATTCTTATTATAATTTTTGTAGTAGAGGTATTAGAACTTTATTATTAGTTTTATTATTCATTTTTTATAATAAAAAAGGAGATTCATGGTTATTCTGGTTAAAAAATATTTAAAAGGCTTACTTTCTCCAAAAATTGTAAATCATATATATGAACTACAATATTTATCAAAAGTTGTTAAATATTCTTCTAGCAATTAGTATCAACTTAAGGTTCTATTTAATTACAGCATGGAAATATAGTATTATGTTATTATAATTAACAATTAAATGAAAATAAAATTAATGTAATTTGTTCACTTGAATTATTATGTTATTATCTCAGATTTTATATATTCATATTACTATGAGACTATCAAGATTAACAAATTTAAACTATTGAAGAATATCTGATTAGTTAGTACTTTATTTCATAGACTTAGTTTATAATAAATTAACAAGCAAATACGTAGTTTTTTTTCTTCCATGTCAAAAAATATTCGAATAAATCATCAAATGTTATAATATAAAAAAAGTCATAGAATGCCACATTTATCAAACGAACTAAATCCCTGATTTATGCTCAATGCTATGTCTTTAAAAATAGAATTGTAATAATAAAAATCAAGTGTGTGACTACAACATACATAGTAAAAATAGACAAAACCGATGTAGAAACCTTGCTCCAAAATAAATGAAAGTCCAAAAACCATTTTCGATGGATGAGTGGGAAAAATATTCGAGTATTGTTATAAAGACCAAACCAATTTATTTTTATTATCTTTATTAATGTACTATATCAAATTGCATTTACCATTTTTAAATGAAATGAATAGAACTATTTAATAACAAATTAAACCATAATATAGTAATAATGGGGTTTCTTTAAAATATCAAATAAAAATAATTATTACATATTATTGGTCGATGATGAAAAAGACGTTCTGGATCTCTTCAGTGAATACTTAAAATCAAATGGTTATAACGTCATCTCTTTTGATAATCCAGTTAAAGCATTAGAATATTTTTATAAAAATACAAACAATTGTTCTGTCGTTATTACAGATTATAGAATGCCTCAAATGTCAGGATTAGATTTTTTAAAAAAGATAAGAGAAAAAGATACTGATCAGAATATAAAAACAATAATTGTTAGTGCATACACTAAAACTGATATTCCGTATGAAATATCCTATATTATGAAAATTGACAAAATATTAGAAAAGCCTGTATTTCTTGATGAATTAAAAACGGAAATACAAAAATTGATAGTACCTCACTAATTTACATTTTACTATTTATATAGTCTATTATTCTATTTTAATTATAGGATATTATTTAAAATATATTCTATAATATATGGAACTAACCTTTGAAGGAAAGAAAATATAGCTTGGAAGATTAGGGAAAGTATATTTAATTATATATTTAAAAATAAATCATAGTGGTATTTTTTACTATTACAATAACAATAAGATTGATATGTAATAAATTTCAAAAATTTCTAAATTGAATAGTATCTATTTCTAAGATATAAATAACATGTCTTTTGCATTGGACACCGGCAATAAAGAGAATAAAGAATACTCTCAGGATATAAAAAAATCCATGATAGATAAAGGTGATTTAGAAGAAATTAATAAAATAAGTGAAATGTTAAATCCGGAGGAAAAAGTATTACTTGTTGCAAGACAATCAAAAATAAAACCTGGAGGTTCTTATTTTACACCTAATACCATTTATGCAACAGACAGAAGAATTATAATCAGAGATCCATATATGCTTGGGCTAAAAGCAAATGTAGTGGATATTCCATATGATATCATTACAAGTTTAAAGCTTGAAAAAGGAGTGCTTTCCTCTACAATAAGATTTAAAGCAGCTGGATTAATCTCGACCAAATTAGGAATGATGGATAATATAATCGAAGGTGAAGATGATCAAACAGGTATAATGGAAGCTATTCCAAAAGATAAGGCAGAAGATTTGTTGGAAATAATTCGTTCACGGATGAACGATGCTCGAAAGTCAGCACCTTCCAAAAAAAAAATATTCTCTAAAATGTTTGAACCAAGTGTTCATACTCCCTCTTCTAATCTATCAATATCGATTGCCGATGAATTAGAGAAACTGGCAAAACTAAGAGAAGAAGGAATACTAACTAAAGAAGAGTTTAATCAAATGAAACAAGATTTAATTAAAAATAGTAAGATAGTATAAATACAGTTTAATTAAGTATCTGCTTTTAATTATAGAATTTGCTCTAGTCCTCATATATTCTAATTTACTATTATAGATATGAAAGATCTGAAAACTGTCTGATATAAGAGAGATTATATTTTAAACCCAAAGAAATAAAACTATATTATAAATACTAAAAAGGTTCTAAATAATATATACATTTTATAATAACTAAATTTTAAAATTACAAAAAGACGATAAATATTATACAGATAGAATATATATGAAGGTCAATATGTAATTATTTCATATTTTAGGTTTTAGAATTTTAAACACTGAACAAAATAATTTATTCATAACTCTATAACATTCAAAACTGATATCAATTACTAATCATCTATTAATTAAAGAATATTAGATTCAGTATACTTTTCATGCTAGCAAACAAGACGGAATTCTTGCACCGTTAAATAAGGAAACAATAATTATCTTTTCATTAAATTATTATATTACCAATTAAAAATGTACAGTAAAAATTTATAAAGTAAAATAAATAAAATGATTATTAAATTTGAAATATTATGTCGATAGACTCACCAATGGATGAAATTTCAAATGCAAAAACTAAAGTTGAAGATTTGGAAAGTGAAATAAATAATATTGATAAAAAACTAGAGTTAATTAAACACACTTCAGATTATAGAGCTAATCCAGAGCTAGTTCAAGTTTACGATGAGGTAATAACATACTATAAAAATCTAGTTATTGCATATAAAAAATATATTGAAACTGTTGAAAAGAACATTTAAAATGACCTGCATTACTATCCAATAAAAATATTTGTTTGCATACACAAATAGAATCCAATTGCTAAATTCTGTTTGTCAATATAGCTGAATACATATATTAGCCACAACCATTTATTTATTGTTTTTATTTTTGATTAACTGTATGCAATGGATACTTTATAATAATAATTTTGATCTATCGTTATTATTTCACATAAAATTAATTAGAATATATATTAAAAATAATATTCCAAAAATTTACTCACACAAATATTCATAATTACTTTAACTTTTAGGAAAAAGCTTCTACTATCACTACTTTTTTGTTATAATTAATTTATAGGATTTTAAAATTTAATGCCATCATTTTTGTATCACTAATTAAATACGTAATCATGAAATGCATAAGTAAATCTATCGATCGTAACTATCACTACTATTTTTTAATTAATTGCAAATTTAAATAGGTCATGTTCATTAAAACGATAGTCCTTCGTACTTTTCACAAAGATTCTCTATATTTCCACGTGCATTCGATTTTACCTTGTGAAGACGTGATAAAGAACATACAAAGATGATCAATTACAATTATTGGATAAGATAATATTCAAAGATCTGGTAAGGCTTTATGGCTGTAACGAGGTTATGAATTATACCGCTTTGCTTTAAAAGCCTTTTGAGGCAGAGTTACAACATCCAAAAATCCCATATTATATCTTTTATTGCTACCAACTACAAAGAACTTGTATTGTTTCTTATATATATCACGATAAAATTCTGAATAACTTTTAGCAGCATCATATGTTGTAAATTTCGTTCTTAGTCCCTCTAGAATTATGTTATTTCCATCAATATCTGTAATAACTATTGAATAAAACTTTGGTAATTTCTTTAAATGTTTTATTGTAATGTATGCAAGTATTAGTAGAAATATAACCACACTAATCAAGATCAGTATATTCCCAAATACCTTACTAAAGTTCAAAATATTATCTATTATATTGTGTTCTAACCATGTGTATAGTATATTAAAAACTCTTGCAATTATAAATATATCTAAAAACATATACCTAGATACTCCCAAATTTTTGAATATTATTCATATTCAATAACATATGCACAAACAAGAATAAAAGAGTATGTTTATTATTATTTAATATTATGCAATTCAAAGAGTTTTTTTTATTTATTAATAATGAATTGAAAAAAGGATATAGGTTGGCATATATCAAATATATGATTTTGTATGTAATCTACATTCAATTAGTAATACCTATATTACGTATAACAATCCCCCCTGTATCCTCAATATAAAATTGGTATATACTTAGAGCAATCGTAGTATGTTCAAACAGTTGGTTATTCTCTTGGGCAAGATTACCAAATTATAAAATTCTTTTTAAAATATAAGATGAAAATTTAGAATACCCTATAATATATACCATGATTAGATTGTATAGATGTGAATTGTGGAGGAGTTAATTAGAGAGATTAATTATGATTACTGAATGTATTAAATTTGCTTTTGATTAAATAAACTTTAATTAGTTATTTTTAACAATTCTAATTTGTATCTATTTTTAACAAATTTCTCGCAAATTTGTTCTTTTTTTATAACAATAGACAAATATGTCTTCTTTTAGTACATTCATTTAGGATCTTTTTATAGATGTCAAAGAATTAGATTTTTCAATTTTTTCAAGTGATAATCATTCAAATGTCAGAAACTCGATTTTATCATTTTTATAATTTTAATAAATCTCTTGAAGGATGGCATCTATCAAAATAACCCTTTTCCCTATTGGGCTAATAACTAATTATAAAAGTACCTACAACTCAACTCTGATATCAACAAACATTTAATTTTAATCATAAACAACTTAATTCTAGAAATTATACAAATAAAGATCTCATAAAAAGATCTGCATAAAATAATGATTAAATGAATTAAATACTATTCCAGTAACATAGAAGAATAATTTACAACAGAATAGACTAATATTATTAATTAAATCTCGAGTATAGAAATTTATAGATTAAAATAAAATGAAATCCGAATCTATTAACTACCTGAAGAAAAAATAATGCTGGCTAATTCTAAAACATGTTTTCTACTTTAAATTTATATTCATTGAAGATTAACCATTAAACATCTACATGACTGTAGTTACTTAAAAAAAAGGATATAAAAATTTTTATGCTGGTTCTTTAGAATCGTCTTCACTTGTATTTTGGGCTGCTTCCTCTCGTAAATTTTCTGCAGGACCTGTAGTTGAAGGGTCAGATTCTGCTGAGCCTACCTTTCTCTGATTTTTTTGTGCTGATTCTAATTCCTCACTATTATTTTGATTACTATTTTCCTCTGAATAACTCATAATTATCTATGTACAACAAAGGTTAAAGATGTTATTGTTTTTACTTGATTTTAAAATTATCGAACAACTTAGTATTTAGCCCTTTTCCATATTCGGATTCGTGCGACCAGGTTTGAGACTATTTATATTATAAGTTATTATTGTATCCATATCATCACTAAATTTGTCAAGATCATCTTTTTAGTAGTATAACGGTTAAGTTCGTATTATTGTATTTAAATTAATGTACAAGTATAAGCAATGATCATTTTTTCAGGTTTTGAGGAGTAAATTTTTGAGGAGTAAATAACTATTAATAAGCTTTGTTTCACAATGATCGAATGGTATATCTTTAGAAACTTTCATCAGTTATTTCTAACATTTAAATTGTAGGGCTTTTATCAAAAACAAGATCAGATTTCCCAAAATTAAATTCATTGATGTTAAGAAATTCAAAAGAGTGCTAGCCATAAATAACCCTAATTGGGATTGTATATGAATTAATTTATAATAATTTTCAATAATTGAAATTATATCAACCAACAATTTAGTAATGTATTGGAAACTAAAATATAGAATTAGCACAAGGTATTTGATAATTTATAATAACTTCTGATCCGTTAAAATCTTTTAAAAAATTATTATTTTTATCATCAAAAAATCTTAAAATATAGATATCAGGTTTTGTTACTTCAGCAATTATATATTCCTCAAAACCACCAAATCCATCAGTTTCAAAATAACCATATGAATCTATATTTCCTTTAGAATCAATAAATTCCCAATGAACATTTCCGTTAGGACTAAAACCATTGACTTTAAAGAAGATTTTATGAGCACTTAATGCTCCGCAATCTGGAAATATTTTAACAATTGGAGTTTCCGCAGCAATAGGAATAATTTCCACTTTTATACCATTAATAAAAAAAGATATTGTTAAAAAAAATAATAATACTGATAATAATACAATATAGTTTATCATTAACTAGTATGTTTTAATTAGTATTAAAGAAGTTATATAAAATATAATATTATTTCTTTATCTACGTTTTTACTATAATTTTCTATGTATATCATGGTTAATGATTTTTAAATATTCTTTAGAATATTATTGCCACTATTTTAGAAGACGAGTCAGACTATAATAATTATTTTTTCAACATTATTTTAAAAATTACGTTTTTACTAATCATACTTTCTTTCAAAGAATTTCTTCAATACTTTCTAGAATTTTATTTAAGTTTTGTTTTTTTTCCAGGATATTATTCCATGAATTTTTTATTTTTTTATTGAGTGTATTAGGAACATTAAAAATTGTAAAGTCTGTTGGAACTACCTGTGATAGATCATTCCATTTAATAGGAAATGATACACTAGCAGTATTAGTAGGTCTTGGCGAAAATATTGATGCTATTGTCTTGCCTCTAGCATTTTGATTATAATCAAAGAATACTTTATCTTTTCTTTTTGTAGTATCCCACTCCATAGTAATTTTACTTGGATGTCTTTTGATAAGAATTTTACCTATAACTTCTGCAAACGATCTTGTTTGTTCATAAGTATACAAATTAGCAATAGGAACAAAAATATGTAATCCTGTTTTACCGGATGTCTTTATATATGATTCTATCTTTAGATCATCAAATAATTCTTTTAGGTTAAAAGCTACGTCAACTGTTGCTCTGAATGCTTTGATATTGTATTCTGGTTCTTTTTGACCTTTATTTTTTTCTTGTCCTGAATATATGTATGGGTCTAAGTCAAAAACTATAAAATCAGGAAAATTCAAACCACATTTTTTCTTATATAATATGTCATCTCTTTCTTTGCAGGACTCAAAATTATTAATCCTACTATACCATGGATGCATCTCTATACAACCGAGATTTGCAAGCCATAGAATAGTTTCTTTGTTATTAGATATAATATAATTGATAATTTTGTCTTCTCTTGATTCAGAATAAACCTCTACTGTCTGTACAAATGATGGTTTATTTTCTTGGTTCCAATTTTTGTGATAAAATGATTTTCCTTTAATTCCATCAGGATATCGACTTAACGATAGGGGTCTATCTTTGAGATAAGGGAGTATAAATCCACTTATTTTGTCATAATATTCAATTAAACCTTTTTTTGTAATTTGTGGATGGGTTATTGTTTTGTCCCAGAATACTTTATCGAGATTAGAGAAAGAAGAAAATTCATTATTATTGTTATTATCCTGTATATTATAGTAAATATTATTTTTTTCTCCGTCATTGTTTTTTACTTCTACTGTTTTTATTAGTTTTTCAGTATATTTTTCCCTTTCCAAAAAACATTCTTTTGGCGTTTTGTCTTCTCTCATTCTTAGAAAAATAGGAGATCTCATAATCTTTTCACTAGTCCAATTACTAAATTTTATTTCTACTACAAGTTCGGCTTGTGTCCAGAAAGGGTCTCGGTTAGTATACGGTACATACTCAACGGGGCATTTTTCAATCCTAATTTTTTGAAGTTTATTATATATCTGTTTAAGAAGCAAAAAATCAAATCCACTTCCAGTGTGACCAACAAATTGTAATTTACCATTGGAATCATTAACAGCAAGAAGAAGTGAGCCAAAGTAATTTTTTCTATTTCCTTCTCCTTTAGTATAACCTATGACTATACAGTCTTGAGTTTTAATATGTTTTATTTTTAACCATTCTCTAGACCGTATCCCTTGAACATATTTGCTTGATTTATGTTTGGCTATTACTCCTTCTAATCCCATATGTTTAGTTGTATCGAAAATCTCCTTACCTATTTCTTCAATAAAATCAGATTTTTTTATCCTTGTATTTTCCCTAACAACCTCTGAAAGAATTTTTCGTCTCTCTAAAAATGGCAAATCTTGCAAATTTTTTTCATCTAAATAAAGAATATCAAAAAAGTAATACGTTGCTGGTAGTTCTCTAGATAAAATTTCGATTTCTCTACTGGAATCAATATTCATTCTTCTTTGATGATTCTGAAAACTTGGTATCCCTGTTTTTTTGTCCAAGACAACAATCTCACCATCCAAAATTACTGATTCCTTACACTGTATAGTTGAATGCTTTGACGATGTTATCTGTTCCAACTTTAATGCCATTACTAGCTCTGGATATCTGTGAGTGATAAATCTGCCATTTCTAGATTGTAATTCTAGTGTTCTCTTTAACTTATTAAAGAATAGTATAGAACGTACTCCATCCCATTTTACTTCAAACACCCAGTCTTTGCTGTTAAAGGGCTCATCTACCAATGTAGATAGCATTGGTTTTATTGTGGTTGGAAATTCTTCTACTATTTTTTCTTGTTGTTGGTTAGAAAAAATAGTAGTATCAGAATTAGGATAATTTAGCTGATTATCACGTATTTTGATTGCTTTATTAAAATATACTCTTGTCTCGTGTTTTTTATTGTAAGGTTTATCTTCGTTATCTAAATCCTTATTTATTCTTCTGGTTAAAACAGAATTTGGTCTAGTTATAGTTAGTTCCTCATTAGATTCGAAACCGTCAGCTAATTTAATCAATAGCCATTGTTTTCCTTCTTCTTTTTCTCTATCTAAATGAGTCCTAACTAAGGTAAACTTTCCCTTTAGTTTAAGACCAAATAAAGTAAAAGTAATCTTTCCTTTTTTAAATTGATCTGATATTTCCTCTTCTGATGTGTATGTTCCTGTATCCCAAACAATTACAGTACCTGCACCATAACTTCCCTGAGGAATTACACCCTCAAAGAGCAAATAATCTAATGGATGGTCTTCTGTCAGAACTGCAAGTCTTTTTATTTTCGGATTAAGTGAGATTCCTTTCGGTATGGCCCAAGATTTTAATACTCTTTCTTTTGTATCTTCTAATCTAAAGTCATAATGCAATCTGCTAGCATCATGCTTTTGTACTACAAATCTGCTACTTTTATTGACTATTAACCGTTTTTTGTTTCCTGGAGGTTCAGGTGTTCTACCAAAGTCTCTTTTTTTATTATATTCATCTAACATTTTATGTCACTAATTTACAATATATAGAAGAAAAGATAAGACAACGTTAATGATATGATTAGTCAACAATATCATACCAAAAGGTCACAAATTTCTCATAGAAATATTTACAATGATTTTCTATATGTTTCTTCATTCTTCTTTTTTCTTTTACCGATTTCTTTATTACCTTAATTTTTATGTTTTATTCTCAAATGCTTAACTTCAATATTTGTATTATTCAAGTTTCTTCAACATTTTCTCTCACTGAGAAGATTAGACAAATCCCATATAATAAATTAATATTTTTCTTCACCATACTTCATCAATACTCCAAGTGTCTTATTCATTGGATGTTTACATCTACAACCATGGCCGCTTAGACCATGAAGAGAAAACTTGTGGCGACATCTATGGTAAGTACATATTGGTTCAGTCTCTTGACCAAATACATCAATTATTAGTTGTGGTTGTTTTTGCTGTATTTCTTTATCTGTTGATTCATTTGTTGTAGATGGGGTTGACGATGAAGAATAACAATATAATAAAGAAAACTCAATAAATCTATTCTTAAGTAGCAGCATTTCTACATCCTTTACTGATAGCTATAAATTAAAACGTCCTTTCTGTTGACTAATATAACTTTTTTCAAGATTTACATTATGATTTCTAAAATTCATGGGATTTCTTAGACCTTCATTTGGAACAGTTTTTTTTGATCCTAGTTCTGATTTTGCTACGGATGCTATTGTTTTTACTATGACAAAAAGCATTAACTATCAACCTCCACTAATTTCTCTTTTGTCTACGGGGCTTGCTTTTTACATTAATGCTAGCTTTAAGAGCCTCGAGTAAGTTTGCAGTATCTTCAGCTTTTTCTTCTTCTTCCCTAATAGTAACTTTCTGTCCTTTAGATTTTGCTTCTATTAGTTTCTCAAGTTCTTTAGAGTAAGTATCTGAATATTTACCTATATCAAATTGTTCACTAGTTAAGTTATCGACTAATGTCTTGCCTAAAGATAACTCCTTATCTTCTACCTTAGGCTGCTGACTGCTAGAAATACCTTCAACTTCATCCATAGGTTTTATCTCATCGAGATATTTTAGCTGATGCATTATGAGACCTCTTTGATATGATCTTAAAGCAACCAAATGTTCTTTATCTCTTAATACTACCTTACCTATAGCTACTTTATTAGTCTCATTGAGAATCTTGATAAATAGAGAGTACGCTTTGCTATTGGAAGGAGATGTGTTTTTCTTCTTCTTTGTTATTCCAGCATCAGGACCGATATAATAGTTCTTCTCGATAAATAGAGGATCCAAGTCTTCTGAATCTATAAATTCACTAATCTCTATTGTATGTGTAGTTTTTAATTTGATATTCTCTAAATCTTCTTTTTCTAGTACAACGTAATTATTTTTTGTAATTTCATAGCCTTTCTTTATTTCAGACCAAGGAACTTCTCTTTCTTCTATGGGACACCATTTTTTATACTTAATTTTGTGCCCTTTTCCGTCTAATTGATTAAAAGAGGAAAATTCATCTTTTTGTGTCGCAACAAAAACCTGAATAGGTATGTTGACTAGTCCAAAAGATATACTTCCTTTCCATATAGTGCGAGCAGCCATACTAATTATATACAATACAACCTTTAAACAACTATGGAAAAAAGATATGTATAACTTTAGTATATAAATATTTAGAATAATAATCGAGAAATTTTATAACTAATGTCCAAAAGATAAAAGAAGATGTCATAGTCTTTATTAATCCTAATATTATTGCGATATTTACTTGTTATACTTGGTTTCCTTAGTTGGTAGAATATCTTAACTTTATAATGATATTCTGGAAAAAATGTAGGCGAAATATTTAACCATTTTAAAAAATTAGAAATTGTTGCGATATGATGAAAGAAATAACTACAAGTCTATACAGGATAATATGATTATACTCAATATTTATAATTTGACTTAAGTTTAGGATATTATATTTTTTTCAAAATTTTTACTTTCTGTTCTATTTTCTATAAATATTTCGTCTAAATACCTTTCTTATTAGTAGATAAATAAATTGAGTTAAAATGATCATTAAAATTCTATTTTTCCATCTCAATAGATATAACAATTTACAGAAGACAAGACAAGTTTAATAAATATATTCTCTAATGATTTATTTATATACTCTATTTCTTTTACTGTGATATCTAAAAATTTGCTGAGTTTAAAGTAAAACTATCAAACCTAAATGAAACCTAAATAAAATTTAATTAGTTTCTTTTATTGTATTCTGCTAATCTAAATTTATATATGCTATGACATCTTTTGAAGTATTTTATAATTAATTTATAAGTGAAGAATTGCTATTTAACATGCAAACGAGTCAAGGTAAGACAGATCAGTTAACTTCATATATTAGAGGATTTGAAAGTGACTCTCCTGAAAGTCTTGGAAAAAATAACTACTTTTTTAACAGAAAATCGAGAATTAGAACTTACAGATGTTTAGTTCAATATGGATTTATACATAATTTTAAGAGAGAAACTAGTTACAGTGCATTAGTGATTTGTGTTAGGAAATAAAAAATATTATCATTTAAATGGATTACTAAATTTATAATATAATATGTTATGTAATTGGCAATTTTAGAATGAGCTATAATCATTATCATTTTAAGGTAATATTTCAAAATAGTTAATATCAAATGTTGATAAATGAATATGCTTATTTAAAAAATATTAATTTATTCTTATTTATTAAAGCAATTGTTACATAACTTTTGAATTTAGAGTGTACTTTATTCAGATGGATAATTATTAAATAATAGATGAGATATCATACTTACTGGACACATAAAATATATTTATATTCCAGTATTTCTATTAATATAAAAAGGAAATGAAAGAAAATGGGGATAATAATAAGCAAAAATGATGAATTTAGTACATTATTACAAAATAAACTTAAGGAAAGATATGAACAAAGAAGAAGATTAGATAATAAAGTACATGTATCTGATATTATTCCTTCTTCCTGTATAAGAAAACAGTATTACACTCGTAAATTACCTGAATTAGATGTTATATCAAATGAAACTGTCCAGCATTTTGTAAGAGGAGAGGCAAGTGAATTAGTTATTACTACTCTTGCAGATTTGGGAGTATCACAATCAGAATTAGAAATGGATGGATTGACCGGACGACCTGACATAATGAATAGTGATATTATTGTTGAATTAAAAGATACGATGAATACACAAAGATTGAATGTTACTGATGATAAATTTAAATCTTATCTAAGGCAATTACTATACTATCTTGTAATAACAGGAATAGAAAAAGGAATTATTTCTATAAAATATAATATTAAAGAATTAAAATGGATTAAAAGTGATTCTCATGGAGATTATTTCTTCAGACCTCTCAATTCAAAATCTCCTGAAATAGAAAGTTGGGAAATATTTCTACCGGCTACTGATATTACCAGAGAAATTTTAAAAAATGAAATGATTAGGAGAAAGAATCTTTTTCTGAAAGCTCTAGAAAATGAAGAGGTTACTATATTACCAAGACTCCAAGAAAAAATTAGAAATCGAAAATGCCCTTGGTGTAAATTTTATGAACTTTGTATGGATAGTAAGAATGATGAAACACAAGAAGCTAAAGAAATGGCAAATGAAATAGATATCTTGGACATACCAGGTATTATAGATTTAAAAATTAATAAAACCGCTACTTCAACTACTTGATTTAAAATTATGCTATTTATTAGCAGATAATATTACCAAATTTGTAATATTTAATAACAATTAAGTTTATGATATGCCTATTCAAGCTGTATATGAATCTGAATCTTAGATATCACCATTGGAGATTATCATATAAAGCTGACTTTATTTTTTTCATATCTTTGTATCTTTATTTTTGAGGAGGAAGAGATTTGATATGTTGTGAGATTAAATTTATAGATAATTTAGATAAAGATGATTCAGTTATAGAAGATATTATAGCTGCTTCACACGTTTTTAGTTCAATTAATAATAATTAGAATAATAATATTCCTCATACTAAATTTTTAACAATGTAGAATATCATCCAAGCAGATATCATCTTTTTTATTAGTTGGTTTAAAATATTAAAATTTAACAATATTAAATTTAAACTCATTACACTTTAACAATTATTACAAGTGTATCCAAATAATTTTATCTTATAATGTCGAATAATGATTCTCCTCCATTCAATCATTTGAAAATATTAATTTATGTTTAGCCTTTTTTATTTAGACACGAATTATTGTAAATAAATTTGAATATAAAATTATTAGACAAGAAAACAAAAAAACAATTCTAGTTTAAAATATAACCCCCCAAAAATATTTTTTAAGAATTTTATTCCTTATGTAATTACCATTATTCTTTTATTCGTCCTTTATAAACAACATTATTATGAAAAATAAATTATAATTTTTAATTTAGTAATTAGATAAGGAAAAACAAGATACTATAAGAAAATACAACTAACATAATTAGACAAGATAGCTAATGTTTTTTTCTTCTAGTACTTATAAGTAGTATTTTATTACTATATAAATTTACAGGACAAGGTTAATTATAGGGATTAACGTAATAATAATATGGGATATTTTTTACTTTCATCATTAAAACAGATTAATTGTACACTTAGTGGACATGATGTAGCTGTAGAAGATGAAGAAAATTTATTCAAATGCCAAGAAGGATATCTTAACACAAATTGTGTAAGATGTAATTCTGCTTTAATATTACGTATAGATCCTACTGATACAGAAGAATATACCTATATGATATTGGAAAAAAACTAATTGTTATTTTCTGTTTCACAACCAATTTTTTCTTAAAATCATAATAATTAATGAGTAAAAACTCAATTGCCTAATTTACTGCAAGTACAAACAAATAAAATTTATTAAAGTTGTTTGCAAATATTAAATAACTTATAGAGTGTAATAATTGAGTTCTGTTAATATAGATAGGAATGAAGTTATAAAAAAGAGATGCTAATGATGAAGATTGTGGTAAAATTCAAGAAGTTTATTAAATTTATGGATGTATAATTTATTCTATTTATAGGTAAGTTTATCTCGAATACAGAACTACGATTAATTATAATAACTCATTATATTATTGTATATCTATAATTTTAAGATAAATATTGTTAATAGTCATTCTTATATATTTTCTGGTTCATCTATCTGCTCTGTTATTATTTCCTCACTTATTCGACGTGTTTCACTTACTGGTTTTCGCTTTATTACTATTTCCTCTTTAACATAAGGTTTTTTTGTTACTTTTATTTCTTCTCTCTTTAATGGTATTTTTATCTCAGTTTTTGATTCTATCGGAGGCATATCTTCTTTGATTGTACTAGTATTAGCACTATCTGTTAAATTGTTAACTGGTCTTCTTTCTATATTTATTTCTTCATGCATTAGTTGAACTTGTTCTGTTTTAGTTTCCTTTGTTGGTTCTTTAGTAATAGTTACTTCATCTATTACTTCTTTTTTTGTAACAACTAATTCTTCTGACATAAGAGGGATAATAATATCACTATTTTTGCTATCTATAGAAGAAGGAGGAGGAGGAATCTCATTATTTTCAACCTCACCTGTAATTTTTGATTGAGTAATAGAATAATCTTCATCGTTTTCCGTTGTTATTGATGAATTTCTTTTAGAGAAACTTCTTGCTTGTTCTTCATTTATTTTGAAATAAACTTTATCGCCATCATAACGTTCTACTAAATTCTTAGGGATATCAAAAAATTCCGTATTAAGAAAACCTTTTTTTGTTAAAATGGAAACTGAGCCAACTTCTTGTACTTTACCTAAATCGTAATTATTAATTCCTACTGCTTCTTTTTTTATAACTTCATTCCAAGGTATATCTTTTGAATCAGACTCCATAATTATCTAAATTCAACATGTAATATATCAATTGATATACTCGTTTATTTCAGCTACTTATTATTAGATTTACTAGATCATATTGTTATAATATAAATATATAAAATATATTCAATTTTATCTTAAAAGTTAGAACATACTTAAGTTATATTATGTACATAATTAGTAATGGGACTACCAAATTTTAATAAAAAGAATAATTCTTCTATGCCTGAAAACGAAATAAAAAATGTTGATAATAATGAAACAAATAAAAATAATAACAATCCTATTAGAATTTCACCAAAAAAATCAAAAGATTCAAGAATGACAATTAAACCATCTGTAATACACCAACAAGGATCATTTTCTACGAAAGTAGATCATTTATTTGAATCAGTAAAAGAAAAGACATCGGACTATTTTGATAAGGTTAAGGTAAAACAACATAATATTAATTCATTTGCAACAACAGTAACTAACGTACAAGAAGCAAATAAAGTAGAGAATCAACAAGAATTTGTTATTCCAGTTCTAGAGGAAAAATACACAATTTCTAAAAATACAGTATTAGAAGATATTAAAATAGAGAAAAAATGGATAACTCATAATGAAAAGATTCACGTGCCTGTATCCTACGAAAAATTATTTGTTAATGAAAAAGAGCTTGATGCCTATTCAAAGGAAAATATTTTTACTCAGATCAAGGACAAAATATTAGATTTTGTATATGTTGAAGGAAGTACTAATGAAAACAGAATTGAAAATGAGACAAATGAAGAAATCGACCAAGAGGAACAGAAAAAGTTACTGGACAAATATCAGCATACAAAAAATGAAAAAGGAATACATAAAATAAGTAGTGAAAAAGTGTCCTTATCGGATGATGAAAATACTAATTTTACCAATGTCAAAAACAATACTACACAAAATGACAATACACAAAAAGTAATCCCTTTGTATGCTGAAGAAATAATAATAACTAAAAGAAAGGTAAAAGTTGGAGAAATAATAATAACTAAAAGAAAGGTAACAGAAGTTAAGAAAATTGATTTAGATATAGTCAAAGAAAAAATAACGGTTGATTATGCTAATGGTAGAAAAGAAAATATTACATAATAAATGACATTACTATAAATAGAGAACTCTATATCTATTGTGTGATAAAAATATCATAACATGAAAATAAGTAAATATTTACTTTAATAAAGCATATTTAACTATAGATAATACTTTATTAAATATTATTATTGATAATATAATATTAATATGAAATATGAAAATAAAGATGAGGTAAAAAAGGGAAATAAGAATGATAAGAAAAATGATATTGGAGAAACACTCAAACAAGTACCAGAGAAGATTAAGAAAGAAGCAAAAAAAGAAGCTATTAAAATAGGAGATTCCGATCGTGAGTAAAGTAAAAAAATTTTAATGATCTGTAATTTTCTATATATTCTATATTATTACTGATATAGTTGTTGATGTAATTTTAAAGTATTATAATAATAGATAAGTTGTAGCTATTTCATCATCATAGAAGATCTTATAGAATATTTGCTCAAAGATTAGGAACCTAACAGAATTGCAAGAGAGTATATCTATAGCATTAAAGGTACTTTCTTCAAGATACCAAAAAACCATTGGTTTTTTAACCATATTGCGTTCAAGAAAATCTAATAAAAAGAAACAAGAGTTTTTAGATAATATAATTGGAATATAAAAAATGGTTGTTCTGATCTCTTTTATCATTTGCTTTTAAAATTAGTTACTTTAAATTTAATGAATACTTTTATTCTTTATTAGTTCAAATTGGTAATGTAATTTTAAATAATATGTATATGTATACTGATGCTTTAGAAATTTTCAATACATTAGTACTGTCTATAACAGTTTCTAGCGCCTTTCTCATTGGGGCAATTCTTTCCATTTTTATTCATTATCCAGAAAGAATTAGAGCAGATTTAGCTGCGTTTTCATCTGGAATTTTTTTTGCAACAATAGCTTTTTCATTAATTGATGAAGCAATAAGAGAAGGCTCTTTTATTACTATGGTAATTGGATTTGTAGTTGGTGCTGTTGTTTTCAGTGTGATCAACAGGATACTTCAGACAAGGTATAAATCTAAAACCAAAAACAAGAATACTAGTTCATCTAAAACGGTTATCATAGGAACATTTCTAGATAGCTTTCCAGAAACCATATTTATTGGTGTCATC
>JAICEO010000037.1 GCA_025924135.1 Nitrososphaeraceae archaeon
CTAGTTAACTCAGATAACTCTGTTATCACTTTGAATTCTATTACTGAATCTGGAAATGGTCTTTATATAGACAATCAAAGTAACCAAAACAATGTTAACTTTAACAATGTTCTTTTGAATACAATCGACGTAAACAATGCTAACGGGTTACCAGTAAATACTAATGGCAATACATATGATCAGAACAATTGTATGACTGCTAATCCAAGTGGTATATGTATTGGTAAGTAAAATTGGAGAACATAAATTCCCGTTTTTTTATTTTATATTATATGATATAAAAAAATCTTTCACTAGATATTTTTAAATGATTATATAAAAAAATTTTATATGATTATTAAAAATTAATAGTTTGTAAATATCTCATTCTAAAATTTTTGATTGCAATTATTATTGTGTTTATAATTTGAGTTAGTTAATGATAAGAATAATAATGATTTAATCAGACGGAGTAATTATTTTTTCATTTGTTATTCTCTTTAAATAAACTGCTAATACTATTGAACATAGAGATACTAGTGTAGCAGTTAAAAATATAAGATCAAAAGAATAAGATGATGGATAAAAATATGAATCATTAATAGCAATATGAGATTGATTAAACTGCATATATAATGCAGCAATTACAGGTCCTACTGAACTTCCTAATATTCTTATTAAGACACTTAATCCAGTTGATGTTCCAATATAATTAGAAGGAGTAAAGAGTATAATTATGTTCATTGCACCTATTGCGGTAAATGATAATCCTGTAGCAAATACTGCTAGAGCTACTGAAATGTAATATATTTCTGTATGGAAAAATAACATAAATAAGAAACTAATACTAGTGATTATAGTTCCTAGAATTATAGGCTTGAGTGATCCCATTCTTGATATTATTATACCAGAAGTAGGTCCAAATAAGATAAAAATTATTGCAAATGGTAATTGAATATTTCCTGTATTAATGGCATCAAGACCAAAACCTAAAGGTACAGGATTTCTTGCTAGTATAGGTATGGATTGAAAAATCATAAAATGTGTAAATCCAACGATTAATATTAGTAAATTAGCAGAAAGTATAGTTCTATTAGAGAGGAGTTTAAAGTTTATGAGAGGTTGATCAGTTCTTCTTTCAATTATAATAAATGAGGCTAATGTTGATAGAGATATTATAAATAATAATAATATTATTATTATAGTTTGTATTTTAGGATCGGAGGTATTGTTTTCAAATAAAGTTAATGCCAATAGAAAACAAGTGATGGCTATTGAAAGAGATAATGCTCCCTTTATGTCAACCTTAGTAGATAAAATTTCAACATTATCTTTATTTATGTTGTAATTCAATTGTTTATATTCTTCGATTTTTCTAATATCTATATACTTCCATACAAGTAGAATAAAAAGAACTGTTAGTGGTATTAATGTTAGAAAAGTAAAATGCCATCCATAATTATGGACAACTAATCCTCCAATAGAGAAGCCTACAGCTGCACCTGTGGCAAACATTGATGTAATAACTCCTTGGCCTATGGATATTTTGTCTCGAGGAAAGCAATCTCTAATTATACTAAATGCAATTGGAAACATAGAAATTCCTATTCCCTGAATTGACCTAGCAATCAAAAAAGTCACTATCTCAGAAGCAAAATATGCAATTGTTGTACCAATTAAATATATAGATACAACTATCAATAAAATCTTTTTTTTACCATATATATCGGATAAACTTGCACAAATGGGAGTCATTACTGCTCCTGAAATTAAATATGCTGTAAGAATCCAAGAAGACATTCCAAACGAAATATTCAGATCTGTTATAATATCTGGAATAGCAGGTATTAACATAGTTTCTGCATACATTACCATGATAGCAATTATACCAAGCAAAGACAAAATTCTCCATGCATATGGAGATATTTTTGTGTCTAATCCTTTTTGTTGGCTATTATTATCTTCCTTCTCCTTGATATTTTTCAAGATACTGTGCTCCAAATTGATTTAAGTAAATAGGAAAATTTGTTACCGCAACAAATTTTATTGAAAGCTAATTTTTTAGGAGAAAAAATTGATTTTTCTTTTTGAATTATGGAATAAATCATAGTATACAAAAAAATCTTCATTTTGAGATCACACCTTTTAAATCAATATATTATTAAATTTTATCAAATTATTCGGATTTTACTTTTTTAAAGGTTATTGATAGATTTTCAATACCATGAATTATTATATAATATATTGTCTTGAGTTTGTTTTGCAGGTATGGCCAAATGAACAGCACCACTAATAAAGTATAGAATATTGCGTAGTGCAACCTAGTCTCTAATAGTGCTATAGTAGTACAAGTACATAAAGTTAAACAAGACTTGGCGAACATATGGATATCTAAAAACAGCGTAAGCTTCATTTTCTTCGTTAAAAGTAATTGGATGTTTATTTCTCATATATGTATAAAAATCAAAAGGAAATACTCTCTGTTGTACAGATGAAATAACATTCATAATACTTTATTTGTTTTAATTCTATTTATATTTATCCTAATTGTAAGTCTCCTAATCATTAACTCCAAAATGAATAGAAGGTTTATATTTTCTTATATGCTTTTAAATAACTAGATAAATTATTGATTAAACAATATAACTTTGATAATAGTATAGGTTATAAAGTATATAGAACCTCCCGGGCTTTTCAAAAAGCATTTGATCTAGAATTACGCGATAAAGTTGGCATTACTATTAGTCAATGGAGAGTGATTAATGTTCTAGTATCCTTTAATGGTATAACTCAAAAAGAAATCGCTGATAAATTGGAAGTAGAAGCTCCATCACTTATTCCTATAATAGACAAATTGCAAAATTTTGAATTAGTTGAACGAAGATCTGATCCAAAAGATAGAAGAATTAACAGAATATATCTTACAAAGAAAGCGGAATCTCTTTATGAATCAATGCATGAATGTGGCCTTTCAATAATCAAATCAGCCACGAAGGGAATAGACCAAGATCAGTTAAACATAGTAACTAAATATCTAGACACAATAATAAATAACTTAATTAATAATTATAATTTAGATAATTTCAATCAAGAACAAATTACTACATCTACTAATGTATATAAAAAATCTAGTAAAATATCTAACTGAAATAAATTCCATGTTGTTATTTATTTCAAAATTCTTCTATAATTTCAGAAGATATTTTAAAGATAATAAACCCACCCCACGACACTATGATCAACAATATTAACAAATGAGATTAACAGAACATATAGTTCAAGGGATACCTAATGGTACTTTAGTGTTAGTTTTAATTATAGTTATCCTTACATTTCCATAATTTTTTATTTTCTCATAGTCTTCATCCGAAAGAGGTATACACTTATTTTGGCCAATTTCATCTGTATTCATAAAAATATGTATCATATTTTCGTCTTCTGTCATTTGTACTAACCTTAAAAACCAGGTTATTATTATTTACTAATGTTTATTTTTTATTATTTGTATAGGAAGAGAAAAGAAATATCAAATCTGACTATACTATCAAAGAAGATAGCCACTCTGTTCTACCATTTATATATTTAGCCATTTCTTCATTATATAAGACAAACAAATCCAAGTCTTATATTAGGCAATGCTTCAGAGCCAGGCTTGAATGTCCATAAAACTCTATTGGACCAGCACCTTGATCATAATTCTCTGGCACTTCAACTACAGATAAGTTTTTTTATTCTTCTTCATTTTTAGTTGACTGAGCACATTGTTTTTTAATCAACGAGATATATAAATAAAAAAAAGATTTGTAGACAATTATAAAATCCGTAGCAGGAAATAAAAAAAGTTATCCTTTAGGCATTACTACAAGTTGCCCACTCATCGTCGGTTCATGATATTCGCAATAATATCTAAATATTCCACTTTCTTTTGCAACAAATGAGACTGAACCATTCTTACCTTGTCCCAAGTCCAAGTTGACATCATAAGGAGCATTTATTGTAAAAGAATGTCTATCTCCTGTAGGGGCTTCCATATTGTAAAAGTATACAGTTACATTGTCATTCTGATTAACCTCTAATATCTTAAGTGAAAAATCATCTGGTGGAAACTCTGTTACATTGAATGCAGGAAGTTCTGTATTGAATAAGAAGAAAAATGGTTTTAATGTCTGAAAAGTTTCTTCAGATTGTTCAGATGTTTTATCCACAATATTAGAAACATTTTCTAATTGTGCCACTCCAGGTAAGGCGAGATTAGTAGCAGCGAATGTTATAGTGAACAAAAAAGAGATAAAGAAAATCAAATTATTCTCTAATTTTCCCATTACAAATATAAGAAATATAAGTATATATTATTTACTAAAAATAGGTTTTTAACTTTAATTCCAATTTTGTAACCTTATGAATTAATACTTAAAGCGCTGCAAAAATAAGAATCTGTTATTGAGAGAGATACACTACTACTAACATGTATTTAGCTTTTATGGTATGAAACTTAATACCTTCAAAATTCGGTGAGAATGAACCTTACTTAGTGATGGTGACTTTTCATCAGGTAACCAGCTTACCAGAATCTATTGTAGAAGATAAAGAGCGACAATATCTGTCATGTTTCTTTAAAGGTTTGGCTTATAATCCAGAAGCAATTACGTAGTATGAGATAGATAAATATGTGTCCAATTATTCATCTCCTGGTGGAATGAGTGTTGGATTTGAATATTATTGTGCATTCTCAGAGGATGCAGAAAATATGTAAAAGAAAAGTTTGTCAAGTAATTTCGATTCAAGGATATATAATAAAATAAGAAATATATTATTATCAAAAATAATATAAAAGTATACTACAATAGTTAAATTATTTAATATCCAAGAAATTATATGATTTGGACATTAATATCAATCGTTGCAGGAATAATAATTTTAATACTGTTGTTAAGATTTCTGTTTGGGATAATCTAAAAGTGAATATGAATGATGAATTGGGCTTCAAAATTTATTCAGGCTGCACTCGCTCTCTCATTTTCTAGGGTAGAAGAAATCAAAAATAACAGAATTAAAGAATTACGTGAAATGAAATCAAAAATAAAAAATGATCCTTTAGTTGTAGAAAATTGGTTTGATAATGAAATCAACAAAATAATAAATGTAACAGAAAATAGTGATTATTCTACTGATCTTGAATCTCTAATAGATAAAATAAAATAATTCCTTTTGCAGTGTTTGCGTTTCAAAAATGGAGACACACTAAAATACCTTTATCTGCTATTAGATTAAGTTTCTAATTATATTACTTCATTGACTACCCAATTAATTTTATAATTATATTTTTATGCAATAAATCAATCAAGTTAGTATGATTCTATTACATAGTATTAGCATGGTACTTTAAGGGAATTTGAAAGAAGATAAAATATATAAATCTATTTTACATTGTGTCTCATTAAACTCAGAAGATGAGCAGGACCTAGCTTCCCAGTTATCTTTAACATGAGATGAGTCACAAAACTTACCAATGGCATAGTAGAATCCCTTACAACTATAACTGGACAATTCAATTGATAGAGTAATAAATGAGCAAATTTCGAATCAGTAAATATACTATATTTTCCTATAGTTGATTCTGTTATTACTATATCTGGATTATGTATCATAATCGATTCTAATATCAGTTTTGCAAATTGTGAGCCATTTTTTTCAACATTTTCTGAAACTTGAATTTCATTTAGTTCAACTCCTGCTTGAATAAAATACTCCCGTCTTTTATTAAAGATGGAGGCAATTTTATTATCCGTGTTCTCATCTTTTATTGAGTCTTTTGTTTTTTTGTGGTTAATGATGTCACGCTTATTATTCACATTTCGTCTATTTATTGCCACTACTTTCAAATGGACTCTTTCATTATTCGCAAACCAGGTAGTTACTTTTAATATTTCATCGGAATTATCCCCATCATCATATAGAACTACCATATTTCTTTTGTCATCTTCTTTGGTTAGTCCTCCAATTGCATCGGTCTGGTTTTGTCTTTCCAAAATTATATAATCTTCACTATGAGCAATAATTGCCAAAACGTCACATGTCAGCAATGTCTGTAATTTTTTGTTACTTCTCATTGTTTCATAATCTATAATCATTAAATCAATTTTTTGTTCTGATATTGTTGTTAGAACTGCTTCTGTGGCATCATGAGAAATCCTCACAAAATAATGCCATATAACATTTTCTTTATTTAATAAATCTTCAAGAGGGTCAAATGTCTTTCTTGCTGAATCTGTAAAGGCAATTCCTGCAGATAAAGGTGTTTGAGGAGGAACCCTTATTGTTCTTAAAATATTAATTTCACCATCTTTTTCTTTTGCAACTTTTATGGCGTATTGTATTAGTCTATCTGGATTTTCTGGAGTATAAGGTAATAGAATTCTAAAATCTTTTCTCACAAGATTTCCTTCGCTTGTTATTGTTGGAGAATAATGTTCTATTTCTGTTTTAAATGTAAAGATACGATAGATAAAGAAACCTACTAGGACCCACAATACAGTAATAGCCCAGCTAAGTGGTGCAGTAATTAAAAGATACACAGCCAAACTTACCATTAATACTATTCCTATTAATGGTACATATGGGAAGAATGGTGTTTTATAACCATAATCAAGCTTTTCTCCATACATTCGTCTAATACTAATTACAGCAAGATTTACCTGTGTGAATAAAAGTAAAAATATGACTCCAGAAGCATGAGCTATATCTTCAAGAGGAAGAGCATAAGCCATTGTTCCCATAATAATACATGATATTATAACAGAAACATAAGGTGTTTTAAATTTAGGATGGATAGCACTTAACTTGTGAGGTAGATTGTAATGTCTGCCCATTGCAAAAGCAACTCTTGCTGAAGAAAATGTTGTTGCATTTAATGCCGCAAGAGTAGATACTAGTCCTCCTGCTAGAACTATGAATGCTCCGTATGGCATAAATAATTCTGTTGCTTTCATTATCCCTAATTCTCCATGCAGACCAATAAATTGCCATGAAGGCATATCAGGAAAAATGGCACCGATAGAAACAAAAGCAATAAGACAATATATGATTACAACTAGAGCAAGCGAGATGAAAATTGCTCTAGGAATATTTCTTTTAGGATTTTTAACTTCTTCTCCCGTTTGGACGATTATCTCATATCCTTCAAATGCAATAAAAGTTAAACCCATGGCAGCTACAAGTCCAGCAAAACCCATAGGTAAAAAGTCAGAAAAATTATATTGCCACTCATTAGGATGAGAGGACAGAGCCCACAATCCTGCAATTATAATAGAGCTAATTGCTACTAGCTGGACCACTGTTATTAGAGTACCAACTCTCCCTGTCTCTGACGCCCCTTTGATGTTTATAACAGTAAAAACTGCTATAACTGCAACAGCAGTTAACTTGTCTAACGGAATTATGCCAAAAAGACTTTCTATGGGAAGAATATTTGTCATCTGCAATAAACTTATAAAAAAGGAGCCAAAGCCAACTGCGTATAAACTCCCTGCTATAATATGAGCAAGCCATGCCATCCACCCACTAATAAAAGCATTAGGACGTCGTAATCCTTCTCTTACCCATAAATAGCCTCCACCAGCTTCCGGCATTGCTGAACCTAACTCAGCATAACCCATAGCCGTAAAAAGAGTAATTATTGCATTAAGAATAAAAGCAAGAATTACAGAGCTTCCTGCAAGTCCAATCGCTGGTCCTGTGAGTACGAATATTGAACCGCCAATCATACCTGCTATTCCAATCATTACCACATCTAGCAAACCCAACGAACGAACGAGCTTGTGTTGATGAGGATGGATAGGGCTTTCTGGCTCTCTGATGTCAGACATTGAGAGGCTTTTTAATCATTAAGCAGTTAAATATATGTATATACAAAAAGATATTTAGTTTATAGTTGTAGTTTTTATTTATTCTATCCTTATATTCTCACTTATCTTTTAGAAACTGAAACCAGATTTTTACGTATAAATAGTATATTTTTAATGATTAACATCCTTGAAATGAGTTAATATACTCGGTAGAATCTAATGAGAAGGAATTTGAAAATTTAAAATTATTTTATATCACAATAATAATATAATAGAAATCTATTTTATTACTTTAACAGTTTTTTTATAGTATTTGTAAACTCCTTTTTATCAATAGGTTTTCTCATAATTTGTTCTTTAGATAAACCAGGAACTATAATTAATAATTCATCTAATATATCCAAAGCTGTTACAAAAAGAATCTTGATTGTTGGGTCTATAGCTTTTATTTGCTGGTGTAACTGAAAACCATTCAAATCTTTCATTCGAATATCAAGTGTCACAAGTAAATTATCAAAATTTGAAAGGTCTTTGATATAATTCAATGCAGTGGAGGAATTTGTAAAAGTAATTATATCATAGCCATTATTTTTTAAAAATGATTCATAAGTAAAAAGAATATCTTTTTCATCATCTACTAAAATTACTCTTTTGTTATTGTTTTTTTTATGAAAAGATATTCCTTTTTTACTTTGAGTTTCTATTTGATGTGGAGTTGAGGAACCTAACATTTTCTTTCGGAGAGGATAAGTAGTACTACTATTATTATTATCATCAAGTGACGATTTGTTAATTTTTTTTATGCCATATGTAGAATATCCAAAAGTTTCGGTTATCTTACATTCACCATTATTTATAAAATTATAATTGGCAGCAATATTGGAAAAAGATTTCAAAATTCTATAAAAATTATCTCCAATAACTATTTGGTTAGCAATAGAAAGAGAAGAATTTATTTTTGAACAAAAGTTTATGGTTGAACCAAATAAATCTACTTGACTGTAATCTCCAACCAAAGCTAAATCTAAAACACCAAAATCCATACTAATTCTGTAACTGAATGGAGGTAGTTGTTGCTTTGACAATTCTTGATTAACAACATAGCGGGAATCTAAGATTTTTAAGCCACATTCAATAGCCTCTCTAAAAGCTTCTTCGTTTTTATTATTAGAAGTTTTTGGAAAATAAAATAAAATACAATCCCCAATGTTTTTGATAACTTTTCCACCATAACTTTTAACTATTTTAGATATTGAATTTATAAATTTTGAATAATAGATTCTGACGTGTCCCAAATTAGCCATTGTAATGGTATTTTTAGTAGAATCTACCAAATCAATAAAACCTACACAACTCTTTATTGAGTCACCTGAAAATCTAATACCTTTTGAGGAAAAGTTTTTCATTTAGTATTGCTCCCCCAATTTATTAATTAAAAATCGAAATTTAATATTAGCATAAGGCAATAAATTCAAATTGTTTTCTCACGTAACAACGTTGTTATAACCTTATAAAAGTTAATTGGTCAACAGTGTTTCAATGATAAATAAAGATGTTTAGAATTAGATTAATTTTTGTGTTATATTATACTTATATATAAACAAATAAAATTGACAAAAGGTAAAATTGTTTTGTAATTTGGTCTTATTAAAATCTAAACATGCGATTTATGAAAAATAAAATTTTTAAGGCGCCTAAAAATTTGATATTAAATTAAATATATTGTAAATGATAAATGTATTTAGTTTGAACACAACTTAAAATACTATTAGTCAAATACTCATTTTTAATAACAGGCTTCATTTGCATAGAGGAGTTAGTCGGGTATTAAAGTACCAAAAGAGGAGATTCATTGAGGCTCATGTGATACAATACATATCCTCTAGTTTGGTTTTTCAGTCCAAAGAACTCCAAACAGAACCTGTTAAAATATAGTAGATAACATTATTTAAATAAATTAATATTAAGTAGTATTTATTTATTTATTTAGCTCTTTATTAAACTCAAAATAGAAACAAAAAAAATTTAATGGTTGTAATAAGATTTTTCTATCTTATTTACAAAGTTTAGGTAGTTTTGAGCTGCTTCATTATAGTATTTTTGTGCAATCTCTATTGATTTGTTAAAGGTTTCTGCAGATGCTAATGCAACGTCATTTATTCGGCTTGTAGCTTTTACTGTATTATCTGTCACATTTTGATTAGTCTTATTATACACATCTGTATAACGTTGTGGATAGAGATAATTGTTCCAGTAAGATTTGGATGTATTATCTATAAATTTTGAAAATACTGATTGAAAAGTATTAGCAAAATTCTTTTGTAATTCTATAGTATTGTTAGAGATTGATTGAATTGTTTTAATAGTTTCTTGTTGATATTTATTTGATGCATCAATACTTTTATCTAGAATCGCTCTGTTCGTCTGTTGATATTCATTAACACTGTTGCTGACTTTATTTGTCGTATCGGAAATATTAGACACAGTGTTTTCTATTTGTTGTCTTTGTTGGTCCAAAAATTTACCTGTTCCTTCTTTAATATTATTACTTTGTTTTTTATTTTCGTTTTCGAGATTTGTCATACTGTTAGTTAATACCTATATTACAAATGCTTATAAATCCTAATAAACTTGAGAATTAAATGTAAATGATAAAGTGATATTCTAAATATTGAGTTCTATATTTAATAAACAAAGGCAAATTAAATTCTTTAAACACGGATGAAGCAAAAGAAAGTATATAGAGGTATTTTATAAAAATTAAAAATAATTTAATGAGAAAATAATACGCCACAAAGTATTGAACTAATATAAGTTAAAAACAATGCACTTTAACTATGGATATGAAATGAAATATTGAGTTAAAAAGCCATGTATATTATTAGGTGGTGAAGGCAGTACAAAGAAAAAACAAAAAGAACTATTAAAACAATTTTATTAGAAAGCCATAGCCTCATCCCCTACTCAAATAGCAGCAGATGGCTATGACCTCTTTGGAATGTACCCCTTGTTGCAAAAAGAGAGTAACATATACTACTCTATATTCTATTTAAAAATCGGTAAACCAAGTTAATCGATTAATAGTAATTAATTGTTCATATCCGAATAGTGACTTATTGCTGAGAGATTATGACAATTTCCTACTATGACAAATAAAGTGATTTGGTTGGTTGAAAGATGTGAGATATTTGGTAATATAATAAAAATAATAAAATATTTAGTATTATTTATAATGCGAATTTGATAGATTTACTCAACAGTCTATCCTATCTTTAATTACAAAATAATTTCTTCTTTCTTTCTGCATTTATTTGATTTTACTAAAGTCATTACTTTACAATGATTTGCTTTACAGATAAGATTATTAAGTTCACTTAAGATACTAAATTTGTTCATAGGTACTTAACTCCTAGGAATAGTCAGATTTACCAGTTGATTGTTTGTTAGACTAATAGTTAGTTAAATCTTATTTATTATTTATTCCCAATTCTACATTTGTTTTATTTTATATAGTTCATTAATAACTTGGTTATAAGTTTGTTCTTTTAGTCCTATCCTCCTATCCTACGTAATTCGTTTATAGCGTTATCCTCTACAATTATGCTAGGTTTACTTTTGAGCATATCTATTACGGAACTATAAATTAATATATTCATTTGAGTACTCACGTACACACAATAATATTCCAGTTGATATATTATGACCAGAAAAAATGTTGCAAATGAACTATTAGATATCAATGACAAAAGTCGCAAAGAGGATATCATCAATTTTTTAAGGAATAATCCAGGTTGTAGTAAGGAAGAATTAGTAAGAGGAGTAAAGAACACAGTTTCCAAAAAAACTGTCATCAAAATACTAAAAGAATTAGAAAAGGAAGAACAAATCAAAATAGAAAAGGAAAAACCTAATTCGAGATCATATAAATTATTTTTATGTAGTGAAAATAGACTAATTGTTCTTGATAAACAAATAAGAGATATTAATGGAGACTTTAGAAAATTGCTTGAGAAGATAGAAGTCGTCATGCCAGAATTGACTTTATTACCATTTACTAATAAAAAGAATAGAGATACGAATTTGAGAATGATTTTATTTTATGAACAATTGCCTCTCTTTATATTGAAATATTTAATGCAATGTTTATTGCTCAAATCCATTATTGTATGGCCGAAATTTATCCACAAAGAAGAAGTAAGAAACAAATTAAATTCCCTAGTATTTTCTGAAGTATCGAAGATTATTTCTGACTATTCTAATTATTATAATAACAAATTAACAAAAAATAATATTCACCAAGTAAATTATAAACCAAATATTTCTGATGAATTAATTAAATTAGAAAATAATATTTTATATTTTGCATTCTTTTTGCTTATATGTAAGAAAAAAGGAATAGCTAAAGAATTTGAGAACTTAGTAGATAAGATTTGGTTAATCAATTCAGACGTCCAAATGTATCTTCATCCTGAAGCAATACGATATAATTTAAGTTATGAATATGGGAAAGATGATTGGAGGAAATATTTGAAATTATATAAACAACATATAATAAGAATAGACAAATTAGAAAATGATAAAAAATATAAACTTAGTAATTTTATTAGTGACCTAAACATTAGAGATTTTTTCTAGCAAACTTTCAGGTTTATATTTGATAAATTTGGATTTTGTTTAGGCATGAATATAATCTGAATAATCTGATGAGTGATCATATTCTCTCTTAATGTTTTTATATCATTTTCATTTTTTTTAAAATAACATAATATAATGATATATATTTGATATAATAATAATGATTATGATGATGATATTTTTTGATTAGACTAAAAGATGAGTAATAAGTGTTATTCTTTTGCTTCTCTTAATACAAGATTGGCTGCAAATAGTTAGATAAATATATGCTCTTTTAATCAAGCGTTAATATTAGTTCTGTTAGAATTTTGAGTATTTATTAAAATACCAAATACACGTAAAACACAAATGATTTACATGAATAATGATACTTCTATTCAATCATCTTATGATGCTATAATTATAGGTGCAGGACATAATGGGTTAACATGTGCTTGTTATTTAGCTAGATTTGGTCTCAAAGTACTTGTAATAGAAAAATATCATTCTATCGGCGGTATGACAATAACCGAAGAGATAACTCTACCAGGATTTTGGTCTGATGTACATGCATTTGGTTATCAACTAGCGAATTTGTCTCCAGTGCCTAAAGAATTAAATCTTGGTAGTTATGGTTTTGAATTGATAAAACCACAGATTTCATATTCTCATATTTTTCCAGATGGTGGTTATATCACAATGTATCGTGATATACAGAAAACCGTTAAGAGTATAGAAAAATACTCTGATAAAGATGCAAAAACATGGACCAAGTTATTTGAGAACTATAGAAAAGAGAAGAAAGATATTGTGTCTTCTATCAATTCATCTCCACAATTATTATCTTCTCAAATCAAAAAAATGAAAAAAAGTGATATTGACAAGATATTATCAAACAAATTTCGGTCTAACATTCAATCAATGCGATCCTGGGGAAATGAATATTTTGAATCAGAAGAAGCAAGAGTTATGTTCGGAACCTTTGCAGCATTTGTAGGACTCTCTCCAGATGATGCAGGAGGAGGATCACTCTCTTATCTTTTTTCCAGTATAATACAAGATGAAGGTAACAATGTAGTAAAAGGAGGCTTCATAAATCTACCTTTAGCATTAGTAAAATATCTCAAAGCAAATGGAGGAAATATAATTACTAATTCTGGTGTAGAAAAGATTATTATAAACAATGGACGAGCAATAGGAGTAAAACTTGAAAACGGCAGAATAATTGGTGTTAGAAAAGTAGTTGCTTCAAGTACAGATCCTTATACACTAATAATTAATCATATAGGAGAAGAAAATATAGACTCTAACATTGTAAAACAGATAAAAAAATTAGTGGGGCGATTCTATCTTTGCTATATATATTGCATTAGAAAATCCCATAAAATCTAAAACAAATTCCGAGGTCGTAAATTCACCACAACTACATCTTTCACCCCCAAGTGTAGATTATCTTTCAAGGATATTTTATGAATGTAGAAGTGGAAAACTTCCTTCTGAACCCCTGCCTATAATGAGCAATGATTCTATGGTAGATAAGAGTAGGACTCCAAAAGAAAAACATTTACTTAAATTTCTTGTTTTAAGTGTTCCTTACAAAGTAAAATATTATCCAGATAACGATAAAAAAAATGAACAGAAGGTATCTTTAGTAAATACTGAACATTGGAATGTGTTTAAGGAAAAATATGCTGATTCAATAATAACTACGATAACAGAAAATTATCTACCGAACTTAAAAAAAGAAACTATAAAACGAGTGGTATTTTCACCACTAGATTTTGAAAATCGGCCAACAAACACAAGATTCGGAACACTTTCATGTGGTGCAGTGACTCCATATCAGTTATCTTCTATGAGACCAATTCCAGAATTGTCGAATTATAAAATTCCAGCCATACAAAATGTTTACCTATGCGGATCTGGAAGTCATCCTGGACCTGGCGTATCAATGGCACCTGGTAGGAATGCAGCACATGTAATACTATCGGATTTAAAATAACTTATTGTACATTGAATTGAATTAGCATAGTATCAATATGAGTAATTCAGTGTAAGTAGTACCAAGTCTTTTGTATCAATCTCTCCAATTTTTTTCTAGACGTTCTTAAATAGGAGTAGAACTTTCGATATAGAAATTGCTATAGCAGAATTATATAAGCATACCTACCATTTATGAGTATTATACTATAATAGATGGTTTTTCAAATATTAAATATAATTGATACCTAGTCATAGAAATTTAAAAATTTGGTTTTGGAATAAATTAAGTATTAGTTGATTCTTTAATTTTTCCAAAAAATAATTTTACTTTGTTGGTAAACATATAGTAAATTATTATACCATAAATTATTATTGAAATAATATGTGTTAAATCTTGACTACTTGCAAGAGAGATAATAGCAATTATTATGGCAATTATACTGATTATAAGTGTTATTGTGCGAGCCCATCCTTTCCCCTTTAAAAGACCCCATGAAACAATTAAACTTGCTATTCCTAGTGCTACCAATACTAAACCACCTATTGTAATAAGAGATCCTAATGCACTAGTTGAATAATTAGAAGAAGAATCAAGGCTAATTAAAGGACCTATAAATAAAGGAGTAACTCCAGTAAAAATTAGTATTATTCCACCAATTATCATAAGAACAGAGATTATAGTAATTCCAATTGGACGTTGAGTCACATAATAACTAAATTTTAGTTGAATATAAGTATTATTATTACTTGACTATGATAATTTATTCAATTCAAATCAAAAAAAGAATAGTATAAGTAAAAACAAAAAGCTTCTTATCATAGTATTTGCTAACAGGATACTAAGATTTATGACAATAAATATGTAAATTTTTATTGCTATTGTATTAGCAGTATCGAGTTCGATGGTTAGTTTCTGGATATTAAATGTGAATGCTCAAACAGAAAACACTAATTCGGAATATTCTCTATCTATCTCAAAAGATACAACTAGTGGTTTAATTGTTACAGATGGTGCAACTTATGTTAATGGTTTTGATACTACCTATACTCTTAAAGGAACCAAATTTGATTATGATAAAGCAAGAGATTTAGTATTATCAAGTATAGTTGATGACTTTACTAACTCGTCCACAAGTGGATATGTGAAGGTAAAAGATACCAGTCCTTCAAGTTCTAATGCAACTGGACTTGCAAACCCCTTTGCAAGCAATGAACAAATTAGTGAAAAGATAAAATCAGTCCTTAATAGTGCTATAGATAGTATATTTTCGGATTCTGGACTCACTTTTACTATTGGCCCTGAGACTCATGTAATAAAATGTACATTTGGCGACACTCTAGACAGCTTCGAATGTTCCAAAGTTGGCGGATTTAGGCTTTAACAAAACATAGCTCAAATAAACTAACTTTTTAATTTTATTATTTCTAAATTTCTCAAAATTTGTATATCAACTTATTTTTTCCTTTCTCTATCTCGCAAAGTATAAATTTTCATAATTCCTCACCTTAACTTGCTAATCTCAATCTCGACATCTGTTATTTTATAATAAGTCTTTTTAGGCAATTTATTAAGTCTATCAAATATTTCATCATTTGCATCTTCTTCTACTTTATTCTTATTTTTATGTAGAAATTTTAATAGTTCAGTTTTGTTCACTGGAAAACGTATTCCAGAAAGTATCTTTGCAATAGCAGCAGAAGATGGAGCTTTTGTTGCTGCAATCTTGCCACCTTTTTGGCCTCCTTTTATTCCAGGAACCTTTTCACTTGGTATTTCCTTTATACCTTTTGACATAGGGATTTCCTCTGCTTTTGGAAATTTACCTTTCAGAAAGGATTGTAGAGGAATTTCATCTTTCTTTATCTTGAGTTCTTTAAATATATCTGCACTATTTTTGTTCTCTTTTTCTTCATCTATTTTTATACCAAGTTCTTCTTCAACATTTCTTTTTCTAGCACCTATTAGCAAAAGTTGTGTCTTTTCATAGTCAAGTATCTGGGGATCATCTACATTGATCCATCTCTTTTCTCCAAACTTTTCCTTGATATTTTTTGGATAATTAGGTTTTCTTCCATCTTTTTTAGAAAATACAGCATAACCAGGAATAAAGATTTCAGGATTCTTTACAGATATAATATAGCTTGCTTCTTTCTTTATTTCAAATTCTGTTTGAGTTGGACCTGTAACTTCTGGTATCTCTAAAATATAAGCTAATTCAGTATGACCATCATGCCTAATAATTGAATATTTCCCTTCTCCGGCTGGCTGTGCTGCAGCAATTTTTCTTTTTCCTCTGGTTTTTGTTGTATATTCTGCAGGTAAAAGAAGTTCATTATGTAGTTCTTCGGGATTAGAAGTAGTTAATATATTTAAAGCCCAATTCCTTTCTTCTGAGCCAGATTTTCCTTCTACTATCTCTGGCATTTTCTTGCTACCAAGCATAAAAAGTCTATAATTTTTATTTGTAGTCGTCGTATTTTTGTTGATATTACTACAAATAACCATATAAAATCGTTGAACATCTTCAATGTCTTTTACTTCTTTAGTATCAATTTTTGGTCGATAAAAGAAAAAAATATCACCACTTTCTATAATCTGCTCATTATTATTATCATCATTTTTTGAACTAGCTTTGTTATTATTACTACTATTCAAATCTTTTATTCTCTCTCCTTTCGTTATTGTTATTCTTTGATTGTTGAAAGAAAACATAGACATTTCTCATTATACAAATATTAGACAATAATATTCTTAAAAATTATAGATCTTATGAATTAACTAAATTAAAAAATATATATAAAACTTCCTTTAAAAGGGTTATATATTAGTTCCAACATATTTTGGCTAGTGAAACCTTATAATATTGGAAGATTTGGAACATTTGCAATTATATTATTATCACTTATGGTAATAGTATCATCTATAGCATTATCGATACCTCAAAATATTTATGCACAGTCAACAACAAATAATGATTCATCAATTTCTACATTAGATGATTTAGTGAATAAATTAGTTACTGGTGTTAAACTTGAAAATATAATTATGATTCCTAATGAAGTCCACATAGGTGATACGTTTGAGGTAAATGCTACTGTGATAAATACATTACCACTAAATATTACATTTATTGCAGGTAATTGCAATTCTGACTTTTCTACAAACTTAAATAATATAGTAGAAGAAATAAAGACTCCTCAATGTATGAATAGAGTTTTACCAACAGTACTCGAACCAGGAGATAAAACCACTGTTCAGGAACGTAGTGGAACAGGGAAGCAATATAAAGCAGTAGCAGAAGGTGAAGCAAAGGGAAATGCCATTTTGTTATATAGTATAGAAGTCAAACCAGAAGGCTCTTTGCTGACAACAACATCATTGAATAGCCAA
>JAICEO010000038.1 GCA_025924135.1 Nitrososphaeraceae archaeon
AACCTTTAAATATTACTATTCAAATCGAATACTATGTCAAATGATCAAGATAGATCTGTTCCAAAAATTGTGGCATTGGAAGTTTTGGAAAAGAATGGCGTAAATGTACAAAGATTAATAGAATTAATTAGAAAAGGTGTAGGCGCAGAGTTTACAACATATTATTATTATACAATCTTAAGGATGCATTGTACAGGTTTAGAGGGCGAAGGAATTAAGGAAATAGTAGAGGATGCAAGAATTGAAGATAGGAATCACTTTGAAGCAATGACTCCGAGATTATATGAATTAGGTGGAAGTCTCCCACGAGATATTAGAGAATTTGCCGACCAAGCGGGATGCCCAGATGCATATTTACCAGATAACTGGCAAGACATTAATTCAATATTAAAGGTGTTGCTAGAGGCAGAACAATGTGCCATAAGGTCATGGGGAGAAGTATGCGATATGACTGCAGGTAAAGACCCACGAACCTACGACATCGCACAAAAAATAATGCAAGAAGAAGTTGAACACGAGGCATGGTTTATCGAACTTTTATCAAAAAGACCTTCTGGTCACTTTAGAAGAAAGTTTGTTGGACAATCTCCACATGTTAGTGAACAAGGTGGTTTAATCCACTTATAATTTCTTTAATCTTTTATGTATTTATTTTTTATAGCATATAACCTTTAAGGAAGGACTACAATACTTATTAGGCCATTTTTTTATAATTATTGCTAGAATGAGAAGAAGAACAGCAGAGATGATTATGATAGGTTCAGGTATAGGAATAGCAGCAGGTGCAGGAGTTATGAATATTACTTCTATGCTTTATGGAGGATTAGCAATCTTGGGATTAGGTATAATTTCAATATTTTGGAGATAATTTCCATAAAAAAGCTACGATAACTACAAGGACAATAATGTGTTATCTAGAAATCAAATAGGTGTGTTTATATAAGAATTTTGGATCCTATTACAGTTTTTGATAAAATCAAAGAGGTACAGTGCAAAAACAAATCGATTACAGTATTGCATGATTTTTTTATTGACAGAATAATAAGAATTAAGGATTTAGATGAGTTTTTTTTTCGTATAAAAGAAAAAACAAAGTATAGAGGTGGAAGCATCCGAGGAATTTCTACTACACAATTTGAGGGAGGAAATGCAGTAAATATTGCTTATTGTCTCGGAAAGCTTGGATTTGATGTAGATCTATTCACTATAACTGATAAGTCAAGTAATATGAATTTAAAATATTTTTTTAGTGATTTATCTAAAGTAAAATTGCACTTATCCTATGGAAAACCAGGCTACACAACGTCATTAGAAGTCCATAACGATATAGACTTAAATGATTCGAATATAATGATTAGTGATGTAGGTGACAATTCAGATTTTGGACCCGAAAAACTAAGTTCTCATGATGATAAGGAAATATTAAATAATTCTGACGCTGTTATTCTTGTAAATTGGGCTAGCAATTGGAAAGGAAATGACCTTTTAAAATATGTATTTAAAAATTCACCTAAATCATTACATTTTGTTGATCCTGCAGATATTCAAACGCGGAGTAATGAATTTTGTTCATTATTAAGAGAACAAAATAATATGATAGATATTTTAAGTATTAATGAGAATGAATGTAATTCTTTACTTTATGAATTAAATCTCAAAAGTATTTCCTTATGTAACAAATATAATCGCAATAATATACAACTAGCTGTTCTAGAGTTAGCAAAAAAATTAGGTGTATTTATAGACTTGCACACTAGATATGGTTGCGCTTGTTCTAATGGAAAAGAGGTTTATTTTGCATATAGCATAAAAAATATTGTTGTACGGAATTTAACAGGTGCAGGGGATTCATGGGATGCAGCTGATATAATAGGACATCTTATTGAGTTACCTCCACAAGAAAGATTATTTTTTTCTAATGCTTTTGCTGCATTATATATATCAATAGAGAACAAACAATTAATTTCACTAGAGAAATTTTTTGAATATTACTCTAAACTGTATAATAAATAGTATATCCAATAAAAATTTCATATAAATATTACTATTTATATTTGATCCGAGATCAGTATTTAAAAAAGGTAATAATATAAAAGTATATTATTTTGTTAAGGCAGTTTTTGTTACTAATTCTTCAATTTTTTTGTTTATATCCAAAGTCACTTTAAGTAAGTCGGGTGTCCATCCTCTTTTTCTGATAAATGTAGACAAGGCTTTAGTATCTTTTGGCAAACATGCTCCTTCAAAGGGCCTACCTGCGATAGTTCCATATTTACCAATACGTTTATCTAGGGATACACCTAAACTTACAGCTCTATCGTCTACACCTATTTCTTTGCATAACATGCCGATTTCATTAAAGAATGATATTTTTAATGACAAGAAGCAATTAGAGGTGTACTTTATCATCTCTGCAGCCTTAGGACTAGTAACAATAATTTTTTCGGTAAGTGGTTTATACAATTCTTGTAATAATTTGGAACTGTCTTTAACATCTTCTCCTATAATTACCCTATCAGGAATGAAAAAATCTTCATATGCACTTTCTTGTCGTAAAAATTCAGGATTATAACAAACATCATAATCTTTACCTCTAGTTTTTTTACACTCTTGATCTAGATAATCAATTACTACTTCATTCATAGTTCCTGGCAACATAGTACTCCTAAAAACTATCAAGTTATATTTTTTAGATTGATTTAGTGCATCTGTAATTGAAAACAGAGCAGATTTGACTTGTGACAAATCCTGTTCATCATTATCCCCAGTCGGTGTATTAACACAAACAAAGGTAATATCACCGTGTTGTAAAGCATCCTTAACATTATGAGCAATCTTAATGCCTTCTTTCTTTAACGTTTCCATCCTATTTGTAGAAATATCATAGAAAAGAACGTCGTGACCTAGCTTATGAAATCCTTTGCCAGTTGCAGAGCCAACTACTCCGGACCCAATTATAGAAATTTTTACCATTACTGTTCCACAAACCTCTTTTTATAAAAAAAAACGCAAATTCATATATAAGTACTACTATCTCTTTTTCACTTATATAGTTAGAAGTGATTCTTTTAAATATTCTTCTATAAAAGATTAATATGAATTTTAAATATAAAATTTATCATATACACAACTGTTACTATGAATTTTTTAATAATAAGTTTTACGATCTGTATATAAATTAGAAGGCACAAATATAAAAATAATTTAGATGTACAGATTAATGGATCCAACAGCATCAGAGGAAATTACGATTGCTTTAATTATATCAGTATTGTCTGTACTTCTCATTTCTTCTATACTATATGTTATTTCACCACATATTTTTAGTAAAATATCTTTATTAGAACCAATTCAATATATAGTCTTAAAGCTTTCTGAATTTTTGGGAAATATCGCTATTAATTACTATCAACTCGTCTGGATATACATACCTCTTGGCATTATAGGGCTTTGGAGATGGAGTGTTTGGATATTTAAAAAATCGACATCTTTTTTGTACAAGCCTAAACTCCCTTCTAATGATAAAAGTTATCACAAATATAGCATAATAACTCCAGTTTATAATGAAGATCCTGAAATTTTTGATCAGGCAATAAGATCGTGGATTAAAAATGAACCTAATGAAATAATCGGGGTCATAGATCAAAGTGATAGCCGTTGTATTGAAATATTCAATTCTTTTGCAAAAGATTATTCATTCATGAAACTTATCATAGCAACCAAACCTGGTAAACGCCCCGCACTTGCTGAAGGAATAAAAGTTGCAAAATCTAAAATTGTTGCTCTTGTAGATAGTGATACAGTATGGGAGGAAAAAATTAGGAAATCAATACTTTCTCCTTTTGACGATCCGCTAATAGGAGGCGTTACAACAAGACAACATCCTATTGAAAGAAATACAATATGGCAGAAAATAACAGACATTTTTTGGGACATGCGAAATTATTACGACTTACCTGCTCAGACTGCAATGGGTCAGGCTCTTTCATGTCTGTCTGGTCGAACTTCGTTATATAGAAAAGACATTATAATTGAAGACTTGGATAACTTCCTTAATGAAATAGTCTTAGGAAAGAAGAAAGAATCTGGAGAAGATAAATGTCTAACCAGAATCGTTCAAAGCAAAGGTTGGAAAACATACTATCAGAGCAATGCGGTAATATACTCATATGCTGCCCCTGATTTTAAGACTTTTTGGAGTCAACGGTTAAGGTGGTCAAGGAATAGTCATAATTCTGATTTAATAAGTTTGTGGAATGGGTGGGCATGGAAGCATCCATTTTTAGCATTTCATATAATAGATAGATTTATTTCCATCTTTACGTTATTTTTTGGTCCGATATTCTTTGGTATATCACTATATTTGAATCATTATGTATTAGCTGTATCCATTTTACTTTTATGGATGATAGGCCGAGGAATTAAAATTTTACCACATCTTAAGAGACATCCTGTAGATATTATACTTCTTCCAGTTTATGTAGTAATCAATTTTATGATTGCTATAATAAAACTATACGCCTTAGTAACAATCAGAGATCAGAAATGGATTAGATCGAAGAATAGAAAAGCAGTTACTTCAACATTTAAAAAGCTAAAGAATTTAATATTAACAACTGAAATAATCGGGTCATTAGTATTTATCGTAATTTTCATAATACGTTAATTATTTAAATCTATATATCGGTATAGCTTTTATATTCAAATATAACTTTACTATAGATGGGAAGAGTAAACAAAGGTATTAACTGTAGCGTAAAAGGATGTACCGAACAAGCAGAAAAATCTATGAGTGAGAGTAAAGGAAGAATGGCTGATGACTTGGATCTTTCCTCAACTAGTAAAAGAATCTATTTATGTAGAAATCATTATAAAGAATGGAAAAAAGCTACAAAAGAAGATCGAGAAACAGAAAGAGCAAGATGGAAGTAAAAATTAGGTTAAGGTAATATCTAAAATGCGTTTATTACAATTGCATGCAGAGTTTATGGAATATGAACCTGTTGAAGAGGAACTTAATGATGCAGAAAAAGATATATTAAAATCTAAAACAAGGTTAGAAAGCTTAATAGTTGTTTTTGTATCAGTAGAAAAAGGAGATAATAAAATAATTATAGAAAAAGCAATAGAAGAAATTAAAAATTACACAGAAAATTTAAAAGTTAATAGAATATTAATTTATCCTTATTCTCACTTAAGTTCTTATTTAGCCTCTCCAAAATTTGCTTTTGATATTATCAAAGAATTAGAAACAAAATTAAGGAAGATAATAAATGAAGTCAATAGAGCTCCATTTGGATGGACTAAGGGATTCAATATAAAAGTAAAAGGGCATCCATTAGCGGAAAATTTTAAAGTAATTTCGGATATGCAATTTCCTATTAAAGGTAAAGATAAGATATTTCAGAAAGAGGATTTAAACCAACTTGTGCGGGATACAGAGCCTATTTCTTCTGCTTTAAAGTCAGAAGAAAGACAACAATCCGTATGGTTCATTCTCGATACAAATGGGGTGTTAACACCCTTAGAAGAATTTAAAAGTGAAAAAAATAGTAATTTGAAAAGGTTTGTAGAATATGAAACCTCAAAAAGAAGATCCGCCGATGAACAACCTCCTCATGTAGGGCTTATGAAGAAAATGGCAATCGCGGATTATGAACCCGCTTCTGATGCAGGGAATATGAGATACTATCCAAAGGGAAGGTTAATGAAATCATTGATAGAACAGTTTGTGACCAACAACGTTCTTGAATATGGTGGAATAGAAGTTGAAACTCCAATAATGTATGATACAAAACATCCATCCATGGAAAGCTATTTTAATCGTTTTCCTGCCAGACAATATAATATAGTATCAGACAATAAACAGTTATTTTTACGGTTTGCAGCATGTTTTGGTCAATTTTTAATGGCTAAGGATTTTCATATTACCTATAAACATCTTCCATTGAAACTTTATGAGTTAACAAGATATAGTTTCCGTCGAGAAAAAAGTGGAGAACTAGTAGGATTAAGAAGACTAAGAGCATTCAGTATGCCGGACTGTCATGCCTTTTGTAGAGATCTAGAACAAGCAAAAGATGAATGTTTAAAACGTTTTGATCTCTCTCTAAATGTATTAAACGGATTTGATATAAAAATTGAAGATATAGAAATGGCAATGAGATTTACTGAAACATTTTATAATGAAAATAAAGAATTTGTTGCTCAGATTTCTCAAAAATTTGGAAAACCCATATTAGTTGAAATGTGGAAAGATAGGTTTTTTTATTTTATTTTAAAATGGGAATTTAATTATGTAGATAGTCTAGGGAAAGCAGCTGCTTTATCAACTGACCAAATTGATGTAGAAAATGGAAAACGATACAATATTGAATATATCGATGAGCAAGGAAAAAGACAAAATCCGATTATATTACATAATTCCCCTAGCGGAGCTATAGAAAGAATTATTTATACTCTATTAGAAAAAGCTGCTAAAATTAAACAAAAAGGTCAAAGACCTCAATTTCCTATTTGGTTATCTCATACACAAGTTAGAATCATACCTATTAGAAATGAACATTTACGATTTGCAGAAAATATAGAGAATATTCTTTCCCAAAGTCACATAAGGACAGATATAGACGACAGAACAGAATCTCTTAATAAAAGAATAAGGGAAGCAGAAACAGAATGGATTCCATTCATATTGGTTATTGGAGATAAAGAAGCTGATTCTACGACTTTGGTTATACGTGATCGTAGAACAGGTAAACAAATTGCATCCAAGATAGAAGAATTAATAGAATCTGTAAGAAAAGAAACAAGAGATAAACCATTTATGCCATTAAATTTACCAAAGTATCTTTCGAAAAGACCACAAATAATGGTTTAATAACTATAATACATCCTTTTCAAATTTAATTAGTACATATCAAATTTTTGTGAATTTTTTATTGAATAATGAACTTGATCATAATGAGTTTGTACCCTTCATCTACTAAACATATATTGATGGTTAAGTTAGTGTTGTAGTATTCGAAGGAGTTTTTTTGGTATCTCCATAAATTGTCTGATATGCAGTTTTCACTATATCAAAAAAAGGTGTAGTTTCTATCTTTCCGTTAGTTATATTAATCAAATTAAAGTTTTGCACTTGATGAGAATCAACTCTCCATTGCCAAAATGCAGATCCCCATACATCAAGATTCTTAAACACAGATACTAATTTATTGGCTTCACTCTGATTAATACTGCTAAATGTTTCATTAATAAAGGTAATAATTTCTCCTTCTTCATCAATAATCTTATCTCTCTGAACATTATTCCATTCTCCTACGTAGAGTGGAACATTTGCTAGTTCAGCAGCTTGAACAAAATTACTCAATCTTGATTCTTGATACTCATTTTCTTGTGGGACGCCATATACGCTTATTTTAAATACAAGATTACTCACATTTTTGGGTGCCATTTTTGCTAGATTAATTGGATTTAATTCAATAGGACTTTGTAATGATACAGGAATATTCATACTATATGCAATAGTTTTATCTGTATATTTTCTAAGAAAATCTGCCATAAATTTATTATACTTTCCTATTTTCTCCCATTGATTCTTATCATGAACTTGTGGTTCACTTAAAATTTCATAACCTATAGTACTTGTATGATTATCAACAGTTTCGAGAACCTTTTTAAAAAACTCTGTTTGTAACGTCCAGCCATCGTTTGCATCTTTGTCACGAACATTTCTATCCCACCAATTTGTCCACCATACTTTAGCGGTAGGATATTTGGTACCACCACCACTTCCATAAAAAAATGCGAAATCCGCTTCAAATAATGAAAATGGAAAGCCAGTACCTCTTTGAGGATTTAGATAAGAGGATGTATGAAATTGGTGGTTATCATATAGAACTTTAATATTATATTTATCAGCAGCGTTTGCAACGGTCTTTAATTCTGCAATGAATTCTTTAGGATTTTTTACAAAAGATTCCCAGAAAATCAAGAATCGAACGTGATTCAATCCATTAGATGATAGAATCTTAAAACTCTCTTCAAAGTAATTATTTGGAAGATCATAATTTGTATCTCTGGCTTGAGATGTTCTAGTATAAAAGCCATGCATATCAACTCCATTATATGGTGGTCCGGTATTGATGTTTACATTACTGCCACCATATATCTGCTGTAAAGGTAAAGTATAAAAAACAATATTGGAGGCTAGTAAAGTAAAAAAGAATATAATAAGATATTTAACAATATTATCGTTAGCTACACCCTGTAATTTCATAAACCAATATATCTTGATTATTTTTATATAAATGTGTGTCTCTCCAATTCTAACTAGAAGTATGTTATTTAAAAAAAAAAGGTAATAACTGCATTAATAATTTTGTCGTCATTTATATAGCATATTAATTTAAAGTAGTAACGCAAGTGTTTAGTAATAGGAATATTATAATTTTAGGCATTGTTGGATTTCCCTCTTTATTAATTTTAATTTTAGCTAATATTATAGATACTTCATTTGCCGTTGATATTCAAAGTACGTTAACGAATAATTCTGAATTCGAAAATAAAGTTATAAAAAATAATAATTCTCCAAAGGAGGATGATATTTGTTTGAGATATGAAAACATTACAAAAACCATAGTAGTATGTAATGGAACAGTTGATATGCTAACTATTAATAATTTTTTTAATAATAATTCAGATATTCTAGAAATGACAGGAGAAAAAGAATGGGTATTGAAGTCTAACATTTTGATACTCGAAAATGGAACATTAAATATTAATGGTATAAATACTCGTTCACTTAAAATAGATTCTGATTCTTCCAATAATATTGCCTATTCTATAATTTCAAGGGGTAATTTAATTATAGATAATACAAATATAACCTCATGGAATTCGACAAGTAATGAGATTCCTCAATTAATCACTCCTGAAACTCCTAGAGCTTATATATGGACATTCTGGAACTCTGCAGGAAAAACTAATATTACGAATTCAATTTTTGAAAATCTGGGTTATAAAGGCCATTCGGGCACAACAGGAATAACATTTTTTTCTGGTGATGGTAGTGTAATCCAAAATAATACAATAATTAACAATTATTTTGGATTACACTTTGCAAATGAAGCTTCTAATGTCACTATAAAGAATAACAATATTTTAAAAAGTCAATTTGATGGTATTAATTTGGACTCAAATACAAACAATATTGATATAGTAGAAAATAGAATTTACGAAAATAATTTACATGCCATAGTATGTAAAAAAAGTTGTAATAATATTAAAATCATGAATAACATCTTGGAAAATAATATCGGTATTGGAATTTTATTTGAAAGAAATTCTAGCATAAATTATGTTGAATCAAACACTATAAGATCCAACACAATGGGAATAATGATTTCAGAATCATTAGAAAATGATATAATAAGGAATAACTTTATAGCAAATGGTAATGGTATTTTCCTGAAAAGTACAAAAAACAATATAATTAATTCAAATAACATAACAAATAGCAATAACTATGGGGTAAACATATACAATAATTCTACTAATAATATAATTCAATTTAATAATATAAAAAAATCCATGAATAGTGGTGTAAATATTGCAGATTATGGAACAAATAACAATAAATTGGTAAATAATAATATTGCCGAAGGGTCTAACTATGGCTTAAAATTTGATAAAACTTCTAATAATATATTAGAAAATAATCTTATAGAAAATAACCAAAATGATGATTTCTTTATAAGACAATCCAAAAATAACAAGATAGTAAATTCTTATTTTAATTATACTGAATTCTTGCTGAATGATAAAAAAAGTAATATAATAATAACTGATACAATGAATAAGATTATTGATGGAAATAATATTACTAATACAGTTTATAAGCAAAATAATACAATAATACTTAATCCTAATAATAATTTTACAAAATTAAAAACTACCGACCTAACTGTAAACCCAGAATCATCCTATGTAAATATCACCAAAGTAAACTTTGATTTAGAAAAAGATAAAGAGTATAAAAGAATTGATTTAGTATATCCTGAATTAGGGATTGCGACAAATTTTGTTTTAGGAGGATTTAACCCAGGAAGTCAAGTATTGGTAAAAGTGAACAAAGAAATAAAGGATCTAATAACAATTGATAATAATAAAAATACGACAGAATTTAATTTGATAAATGATCAATTATCATATAGGTTGGAGTTTGAATTAACTACTGCACCCATATTAATTACTATCATAATTTTAGTTATTTTAATTTTAATATCTATCAGTATTTTCCTGATCTTAAGAAAAAAAAGAAGAAATATAGAAATTAACAAACAACAAACAAAAATTTAATCTAAAAAATGATCAAATAAGTGAAATCACTAAGATTTCACTTTACAATGTATCATAATTAATATCATATATTTTAAATAATGAAGAATCGGAGTAGATATAAAATCAAATTTTGTCATAAAATAATCATACAAGTTACAATTATTTACGTTATAAATATTTTATAGAAAATTTATGGGAATCTTTTATTGTTATATAGTAAATTATAAAAACTTAAGTAGTATAAATGTAAAAAAATAATATGAGAGAAAGCGAGAAAGAGAAAAGGATCCAAAAACCAAGGATTTATGATGATGAGACCTTGGAAAAAATGAAAAAATATTATAATATTGATGATTCTACTGAATTAATAAGATTTATTAGATCTAATGGGCTACATAATGAAGAACATTATGATAATAGTTAATAAAACCTACCAAAACTTCAATTTAATAAATACTGCGTGTTTGTAACATTACTGAGACGAAGAAAGATTTTGTTCCGTACAAATTAGTAATCAAACATATGAGCACATTCATGTGATTAACATAGAGTACATAATAGAATGCCATTATCACACTTACTCTGATATCAATATTCTGGAAATAATTGTGTATAAGTATTGTATTATCTTTTTCAAATATTTTAGGCTCAATTGAAATAACTTTTTATTCACTTTTTCCCTCTTCAGCTGATAACCAATTAATAAAACATTTGATGTCCTTTTCCAAAATATTATTTTTAACTTCAATAATATTATTATCCGTATTGGATTCAGGTCTGTGCATTAAATTAGTATCCTTCTTTTCTTACTATTCTTTTAGTTTCCACTTTAATTTTTATTAACCTTGAATAAGAAAGTAGAACATTAAAGACTTAAGTACATACACATAATATATTAATTATTAATTTGGGATAATACTTTCTTTTTGCAAATTTATAATATGATAGTGAAAATTATAATGAAAATTATATTGACAAAATAAAAATTCTATTTAAAGTTATGTTACAGTGATTAGTTAGAGTTTTGATCATCCCCATCTTTGAAAACTTTATAAATTTTCCCATTCTTCGTATTTGCGGCCAAGACATAAACATCTCCATCAGTAGGATCTACCTTGATATCGGTAATTATGTCAAAACCTGTTCCAAAAATTGCAGAATTTAATTCCTCAGGTTTATTTACCACTTTATCAGACAAAGGTCCTTGTAATTGAAAACCTGTTCTAGTATTATTAAGGTCAAAATGTAGTATAGTTCCATTTTTTACACCACCTACTAACACATCATCCATATATTCTTGTCCTAACTTTGAAGAATGAATAAATGCTATCGTTGTGGGGGCTATCGTGTCATTCCAGGTTAACACAGGATCATAATATTTGCCATTACCATTGAAAGTTACTAATTTACTTCTGTCAAATTCCTTATCAGAAAATTCACTATACATAGAAGATAGTCCTAACACCTGCCTCCATCCACTATTAAATCCAGGCTTAATGATGTTAATTTCATCACCATAATGCGATCCATTTTCTGTATCCCATAGAAATCCTGTAACATTATCAAAACCAAGACCAAAACTATTTCTTACACCATATCCAAAATATTTGTCCAATAGTCCTCCCTCTCCTAAGGTAAATCCATCTTTAACCGTTTCTCCATCAGGAGTTATTCGTAGGACTCCTCCTCTACCATCGGGTAAAGATGTTCCCTGTAGATTTGAAGCAATAGTGTCACCAGTTGGGTCTTTTAATCTGTTTAAGTCTCCCATAATAATGTATAAATTATTATCTGGACCAATTTTCATAACTCCTCCATTATGTGACGGACCTGGTAAATAAGGTAAATCAAGGAGCAGTACAGGATTGATTAAAGAGTCATTCACAAAATCATATCTGTATACACGATTTCCAAAAATTTCCCCATCATCTTGATTCTCTGTTTCAGTTACAAAAAGAAAAACAAATTTGTCATTGGGACCATAATTACTTGCATGTTTAGTTTTAGATATATCTAATACAGCTATACCTAATAAACCTCTTTCACTCTTTGTTGCTACATTTAAATCTAAAAGAACACCAACGACCTCTCCATTAGATACACGTTTGACTTTTCCAGTATTTTTTTCTATAACTAAAAGATCATCATTTCCTATAAAATCCATTCCAGAAGGAAATTGCAATTTATCAACAATTAATTCTGTATTCAGGTTGGTGTCTCTTAATATTGGTATAGAAGGCTCTTTTTTTGATTTTTTTGATGATTGAGCATCTATTTCACCAATACTTTCTATATAAATGAAACTTGCAGATATTACAACAAGAATAATTATTAAAACACCGATCATCGTAGAGTAATGACGATTATACATGCATTAAGTTATTAGAATACATCATATTTGAATCTATACTAATAAAAAATCATAAAAGAAAATATCTATTAATTATAAAAAATCTGCAAGTCAGATTATTTATCTATTTCTCTTTCAATTCCCATTTATATTCATAAATATGGACAAATATTCGTTGTTATTATTATTACCTTAGTAGTTTGCTCTTATATCAAGTTGTTTTAATATAGGTGATTGTTTCAAATTTGTATATGGATAAATATTAGTTTTATACTTTGGTAAGGGATTATCAGGTTTAACACTTTCTACGAGATGAGTCTCATTAAATAAATTTTTATGAAAAACACCTCTCTTACTCTTTTCTTTGATTATCTTTTTATAACCTGAATCATCGATTACTATGAAATAGGGAGTATCTAAAGGTTTTGTAGAATAATAACTTCTATCTTGATAAGAAAGATCAAAAACATGTCTAGGCATCCATATGTAAAGAGGATTTCCTATCATAGTCACAGTATCATTTCTTTGTTGTAAATGTTGTATCAATACCGCATGTGTTTTAATTATTACAGAATTAGAATCAATTGTAATTAATGAAAATATCGATATTAATCCAACAATAGCAATAATTGATATCACTGCATATGGAATAGTATTTCTAATTTTAGAAATAGGTATGAGATTGGATAAATCTACAATTAACCTTGCTCCAGCAATACAGAATACCGGAAATAAAGGAACTATGTGAAATGAAGATACAAAGTCAATCCAATATAGAAACAAAAGAAACGGTATACTAAATAACAATATGAAGAAATCTCTTCTGATTGCTGCATACAGAATTCCAGCCATGCCTAATGAAAATGTTAAAGGATCATTTTGAAGGAAAGTAGCTAAAGAATTAATTAAAGGTTTACTCTCTCTTTGAGTTTGATGTAATACATCTTCTATCCAAATGTCAATATCACCTATAGAATAAGCGTGTATAGGCCATAACATAGGTATTAAAATGACGGGTAAAAGCCAAAGTCCAATACTTTTGAGCTTATTGTTACCACTGTTAGTTATTACAATATATCCAACTAAGGGCATCATAACAAAAATTGGAATCTTTGTAAATATTGCTAAACCAAGAAATACACTCGATAATAAGATTAAGGATATATTCCGTGTTCCTAGCTTATTATTTTGTTCTTTGCCAGAGTTACTTTTTATATAAAGGGCTAATAGTATAGAAGTCAATAGCAGAGGAAGTTGTATAGACTCTAAAAATATTCTTCTTAATAACCATCCGTATGGTATGACTGCAAAAAGAATAGATGCTAAGAGTGCGACTTTTAGTCCATATCTTTTTTCTGTAATTTTGTATATGAGGAACGTATCTAATACAGCAAATAAGCCCATAATGAGTCTTGGAATCAAATAAAGTGATTCTACTGAATCGGCATCAGGAGAGGGATTCAAAGTATCAGGATAGCCAATCATACCCAGGATACCAGCCAATAATATTTGTCCAAAATATGGTGCAAAATATCTATCTTGGGGTTGAAGACCTTCTCCTTGCAGTGTAGACATAGCTTTACGCATATAATGACCCTCATCTACATGCAGACTGGGAAAACCTGAAATATTCCATAGACTTGTAACAGAACTTAAAACTAGAGGTATGAAAATTAAAAGTATTTTTTTATTCCTAATGCCCCTACTTTTAGTTATTTGATTCACAATTAACCACTCATCACATATTACAAAGAATTATCTAGAGGTGTTTTCGATTCTATTAATTATCTTTGTATCCATAATGCAGGAAGCAACAAATTTATTTCTTTTGTTGATTTCGTCCATATCTATATAATTGCCACACTGAACCTATATAGTCAAAAATAACACTATATCCCATCTTGCTTTTACCTGATTTTCTATCCATGAAAGTATATGGTATCTCAAATATTGGAATATCTTTTGATTTTACAAGTATTTCTAACAAGATTTTATAACCCTTGGTATCGATTTTTATATTTTCTATAATAGATCTAGGCACGGCAAAAAAACCAGACATAGGATCGGTAACATTATTTACATTTAGACCAAATTTCGCAATAACAGCTGCAGCTTTACTTATCAATCGTCTCTTAAATGGCCATCCAACTATAGACCCATTCTTTGTATAACGAGAAGCTATAACTATTGAATTAGAATTATCGAGAGATTTCTCTATAATTTTTGGTATCGTTTCAGGTGGATGAGAAAAATCTGCATCCATAATCAATACATAATCACCTTGCGATGATTTGACTCCTTCCAATATGGCAGGGATTAAACCATTTTTGATTCTTCTATTAATAATCTTAATTGAATATAGCTTTTCTTTAAAGTTTACACTTCCTCTTTTAGATTCAAGATCCGAATATATGTAATTTTGTACGATATTACTAGTACCATCGGGAGAATTGTCATCTACTATGATAATTTCTGTAAAAACATTGGGAGCTAAATTTTCTTTAATTTTATCTAATAATCTAATAATATTTTCTGCTTCGTTATATGTAGGAATAATTATCGAAATTGTATACATATTTTTTGTTTCAAATATTTCGTGATGATTTGTTTGCACTTGTATTTCCTAGGATGTATCTGCATATTAAAATTATCGTGAGTTATATTTATAACATTTTTTTATAATTTTTTTTAGTAATAAATTTCTTTTATCTTTTTTACTATGTTTTATTATTATTAAAATAATATTCATATATTTATAATAGATACAAGTGTAATATTATAATAATACATATAGATAATATGAGTTCCACATCAATCCTTCAAATAGTAAATATATAATAATTGAACATTTTTATATAATATAAAGGAATATTGTTTAAATCTCTTTTAAAAATAGTAGTTTTGTATATTTGTATTACTATAATGTTCATGATATCATTAGGATTAAATCCGAGATAAATCTACAAGAATTAGAATATTTTGCATCAAATGAGTTTGGTGATCCTGATATTGCGTTAATGATAAGATCTTTTTCCAAAGATCATGATATGTCTAAATTTAGAGCTACTAGGAAGTTAATGACAGATAACTTTGAATCTGGAGGTTCACAATATACTATCAAATATACAGAACATTTTGGTTCTTCCGGCGCTCAATTCCAAATACAATTTAATGGAAGTAAAATAGAGGTATCCATTAATGAGTTAATCTCAAAATCTAAACATGTTACATATGTAAATTTAATAGAGCCTATTCTAAGATTTCTCTTTCTCTCTAAAGAATATATTCTCTTACATTCCGCATGTATGTCCTCTCCAAATGGTCAAGGGTTTTTCCTTTCAGCGCCTCCTGATACGGGCAAGACAACAACTGTAATAAAATGTGTCAAACAAGGATATTATTTTTTGTCTGACGATATGACTATAATTAAACTGCCAAATAATGCACTATCCTTTCCAAAATCAATGACAATTAGTGCACATACCTATAGGACAGCAGTTGAAGCACAATCAACATCACAGAATGGTGAGAACGATACAAATGACAAAAAAGGAATGAGAATTAGAAGTTTGATTCACTCAAAAACTGGAAGGAGTTTGATGCATAAATTGGCTGATCATAATGTACCAATCTTTACTATTAATACAATTGGCCAGTCAAGGATAAAGCCTCCTAAGTATCACATTAGTGACATTATAAAAGATGCGAAGATAATAGACAAGACAACCATCAATTCTCTTTTCTTCTTAGAAAAAGGTAGTGATGGAGAAAAAGTAGAAGAAATGGAAAGAATTTCTGTAGAACATGCCTTAAAGAGGGCGATAGAAAATAGTGATGACGCATTTCTGTTTCCACCATATAGTGATTTAATAAAATATATACGAATTGAGAGTAAAACAGCATATGATCTTTTAGAGGCAGAGAAAAAAATGATGGAAGAATTACTATCAAGTATTGATTGTTATATTCTAAAAAGTAGTGGAAGAAAATGGTCTGAAATGATATTTGATAAATTCTCTAAATAATTAAAATTTATTTATCTTTTTAGAAATACAGAAATAAAACACTTTTTTATTTTAATATTCACTAAACTATCGTTACCTTTTCTTTCATATTATTATAGTTAACCGAATCCACATCTATTATTAAAAAGGAAAAGATGGAAAAAAGAAAATTAATCCATATCCATTCCGGGCATGCCACCCATGCCACCCATTCCGGGCATGCCACCCATGCCACCCATGCCACCCATTCCGGGCATACCGCCTCCAGGTGGACCTCCTTTGGATTTACTTGATGCAATAACATCATCAATTCGTAAAAGCATACAAGCGGCTTCAGTAGCAGACTTGATTATTTGTTCTTTAATTACCACAGGCTCTAAAATATTTTGTTTAAACATCTCTGATACAGTTGTACTTCTTACATTAACACCAGTCCATTTCATTCCTTTGTTTTGTTTTGCGCGTAACTCTGCCATTGTATCGATTGGATCCATACCAGCATTAGTAGCAAGAGATATTGGAATGGTTTCTAATGCCTCTGCAAATTTAATTACCGCTAATTGCTCTCTACCTTCTAAATTGCTAGACCAATTTCGTATATGTGTAGCGATATAAGCTTCTGGTGCTCCTCCACCTGCTACTATAAATGGTTTTTCCAAAACATCTTTCATAACCATCAGTGCATCATGAAGAGAACGGTCTGCTTCATCTACCACTCTTTGAGATCCACCTCTAACTAGAATGGTTACTGCCTTTGGATTTTTACATCCTTCTATGAAAA
>JAICEO010000039.1 GCA_025924135.1 Nitrososphaeraceae archaeon
AAGTTTTTGATGAAAACTTTAATTTTCTTAGATAATGGGGATCCTTCGGAAATGGATCAGGACAGTTTTCAGGTACTGCTCCTGGAATAGACTATTATGAAAAACAAGATCTAATTTTTGTTGTAGATAAAAAATCAACTAATGTTCAAGTTTTTGATAAAGATGGAAAATTCATAAACAGATTCGGATCTAAGGGAGGTAACGATGGACAGTTTAGTAGACCAGAAGATTTAGCAATAGATCCTCAAGGAAAGGTCTTTGTAGCTGATACTGGGAATTCACTAATACAAGTATTTGGTAGGTAAATAGATTTTGTTAATGTTTCTTCTATAGATAAAAGCTTAAAAAAGTATCTTCTTCTCTGTACCATCCTTACTTCCCATTAGGTTGTAAAGATTACCTATTCTTGTATTTCTAGTAATAATAATTTCCGAGTATGTTATTACAATTTGATCTTTAGATTATTCTATCTTCTTTAATTATTATGAGCATTTTATTCCAATTGCCATTATTTTGGCCAAAATCAAATGAAGAATCATCTATTTTGTTTCTTATCTTTCTATCCTTTTTAAATTCAACTATCATTAAAAAAATTTTATTCCTAGAGATTTATTTTTTCATTTGTTTAAATAAATAACAATTCAAAGTAGAAGATATAACAGACAAGTCTTATAAAATCTTTCGAATAGTATTTGATCTATAAAGTTATTTCATTCAAACATGGGATTATCTATTTGTTTATTACATTATATTATACTCTAGAAAATAAAAACCAAATTCAGAAATATGGTTAGAGAATCGAATTTCAATCATGATAATTTTCTTATACATGTATAAACAACCTAATTTTTAGTCAGCCGAATTAATTTTTATAAAATTTTTAAAATTATACTCTTCGCTATTACCATTATTTGTAATAAACAGAGTATCATTTTCAGGAGAAAATTTATCTAACCCTTTTATATCCAACTCTGCTTCAAATTTTTTTAAAACAGAGAAAATAACTTTATAGTCAATTTTACTTATATCTTGAATTGTTGCTCCTTCCCCAACAGTAGTGCCCTCAGGAGAATAAATAGTACCACCAACCATGCCAGGTCCAAATGAATTTCCAGGAGCTCCCAAGTTTAGTAATACTCCCCCAGACATGTACAGACCTGAATTATATCCTGCTCCAAATGTTATCAAGCTTCCTCCCCTGGCCTGACCCATTGCTCGTTCCATGCACCCCTTTCTTACAAGTATATCCACCCCACAACTATCGTCCGAAGCCTGATTGTTTTGTCCTGCAAGTTCTGTAGCCAAACCATCAACTACTATTTTACCACTGTAACCTTTATCAGCCAAGCCATTTTCAGCATGACCTTTTACTGTCCAAGTTCCATTAAAATTACAGCCAGCAGCAAAAAAGTTCCCAACACTTCCCTCTACTGTTAGATCTAGTTTAACAGGTTCTCTGAAACTGATAATTCCAATTCTGTAAAGAGCTTTGGGATTTTTTATTGTAATTTTATTTTCTCCTTCAATTATTTTCTTTTTGAGAATGGAATTTACGGCTCTTTCATATACCAATGGTGAACTGACAATATCTCTGAATTTTTCTAAAGAAGCCTTTTTTAGTCCTTTAGGAAGATTTATCCCATAATTTTTATATAAAGTAGAATTGAGTCGTTCAAATTGCTCTTCTGGATTTGATGTATTAGAACCTATAGAATCAGCAATTGATCTTATTTCATCGATATCGAGACTATACAATATATCTCCAATATTTATAAGTTAGAGATATATCTTTTATTATGTCAAAAAAAATAGATACAACCAATTACCTATACTGAATTATTATGAATACCTTTTTCTTTTCTTCTGTGCTACTGCTTTTTAGCTAGAACAGATTTTGATTAGATAGAATAAAGGTTCACAATATCCTTATAATGGTATTATTTGCCCAATTAATTAATGTATAACAGCCAATTAATAATATGGGTCTAATAGTTGAACAATAATGGATTAAAAGAAATACAATATATCAAATTCTACTCTCATCATTCTTCAAAAATTTAATCAAGTGTGAAGATTTAATAAATATAGAATTAAAAATTAAAGATCCTTAATGTAAACCACATAATGAAGAATTTACTTACTTTTCTTCCTGCTTGATTCTATTTAGAAATATATTAATTTTATTTGGCAGAGGGGAAAATAAATATATAGAAAAATAATAATCTAAAATATAATTACAAACAGTTTGTCTAATAGAATATATTTTCCATTTTCTACCCTCAAGGTAGTGTGATAGATATAATTAATTATTACCTTCACAACAACAAATGCATACTTCAAATCAAAAGTAAGCATACATGTCAAGTAAGATATATGATTTAAAAAACTCTATATTACAAACAAATATTATGGATGGCTATCGCATAAATTATGATAAATCCAAACATAATAAATTTTAACACTAATCATATTTTATCAGGAATCTTTAAGAATTAATTTGATTTGATTTTAAAATAAAGTATTTGTAATTTAATTATGGATGGATTCTATCATAATCTTATTTTTAAATATTTTTGGTTTTCCAGGTGGGGGAGTTTCTACATGCGATGTTGCTCCTACAGAATCCAAAGCAGATAAATCAGTCGCCATTGCCCAGAAAGATGGACAGTTTCTATTGCCTGGGTTATAGCCGAAAATACCTTTTCGCGCTCCGAATCTATCTCTCACTAATGCAAGAGAATCTGGGGTAGCAACTATATATGTAAATGGACCATCTGCCTTTTTTATAAATTCATTATTTGCCTTTTCTAGATCACCATGTCTCAACAGCTGGTCTGCAATAAATACTGCAATCACCTCAGAATCACATCTAGTAAATAAACGATACCCTTGAAGTTCAAGTGAAGATCTTAGTTTGGAATAGTTTGTTATTTCGCCATTATGTACTACTGCTATATCAGGCATAACGATAGTACTGAATGGATGTGCATGATCTGGAGTGACTCTACTACTAGTGGCTATCCTCAAATGGCCTATTCCATGAGTTCCCTGAATGGATTTTATTTTATATTTTGCATCAAGGTCTCTTACAAGCCCAATATCTTTTAATAGGTTCATTTCTTTTGCAAAACTTGCAATTACAATATCGGGATCTTGAGTTAATTCATACAACGTTTTATCCAATCTCTCTTGGGGGACTTTTTCTGTCACCTGATGGTATTTTCCATTATTTTTTCTAAAGTAATCTATTTTGTAAAACTCTTCTTTGTTTGATCCATTATTAAAAATGGCCACCCCTGTACTATCCTGAGCCCTTATTTGCTGACTTTCCATCATTTTAAAAAGAAGACATCCAATAGGAAAATTCTTATTATTATTTTCCATTATTATAGCACATATTCCACACATATTTTATTCCCTTACCATAAATCTAAGAATTTGTTGAATTTCTAAGGAATTGAGTTTTATTCCTTTCTCCCTAACATACTCATTAACAATCTCCTCTATCATCTCCTTATAAGTTCTGTCTACTCCTTCTAGAGGAATGTTACCTTGTAGGCTTGCATCGATACTGGAGGTACGTAAATCAGATGGAGATAGATTATGAAAATCACTATATCCTAATGCAGCAGGTATTCCTTTGATTTCCCCTTTTGTTCCTACCATATGACGATACACATTCTCAGCAATTGAACTAGCGTCAGAAGGTTTTTCCGAATACATATTAGAATGTGCTATCAACATACTGGTAGAATATCCTACTACATTTGCTCCAAGTGCTGCTGCCTTTACGATCTTACCTGCACTGTTAACATCCCCTGCAATTATCAATATTGCATTATTATCATTATCATTTTCCTCTCGTCCTTTGTAATAGTCGTTTATAGCATTTCTTGCATCATAAATCACTGCTATTGCATGTTTTCCTTTGTAACTTTCTTTTTTTGTTACCTTATCAGTATCAACTATTATTCCATCTGCTCCCTCTTCTAATATTGTTTTAATATATAACGGAAAAACTTCACTTACATCTACCAATATTGGGCCATCAAATTCTTTTCTAAAATTCTGCAGCATCCTCAAAGAATCTTGATCTTTATATTCCAACACTAATCCTTCTGGACAAGATTTTTGATAATGTTCCAAACTATCATTTTTATAAAAAGATACTTTCTTGAATAATGGGTATTTCCTATTATTATTATTTGTAGTATTTATATCGATTTCAGAAATTAATCCTAATACATTGCCTTTTTCAGCAAGCCTGTTTAATGCGAGATGAACAGCTTCAAGGGAACTAGGATGAATTGCAATATTGCCATATATTATCAAAGGTATATTCAAACTAACTTTTCTAGACTTTTTTCTTCCTATAGAAATGTCTAGGCTTATCGTTTCCCTATATGGATCATACGGTGGCCTTGACAATTGTGCTCCTATGGCGGTTACATAATCCCACAGATTTATTGTTTTGGAATTAACTTTGGGAAGATTTCTAACATCATCATCTATTGAAGTAAATCGTGGAGTACCTGTCTTTGCAAGCTCCAGTACAGCTTTTCTAATGATAAACTTATCAGCATCATTCAACTTGTTTTGTCAAACCTCTTCTCTTTTATCAATAACTGTATTTACCATTTCCTTTAATTGATCTGTAAAAGTACTACCGTTTACTAATGGCAATCCACAAATCAGACTTGTTAACTCATCTGTTGAAACTAGATCTTTTCTTCTAAGATCATGAATACTTTTTCGTCCTACGGAACCTGCAATATTTTTAAGTTCAAGTAATGTACCTTTAACATAATTTACTATTCCATTTACACTTGTCTGTATATCCAATTTTTCATAGGATCCAGTTAACCCAGCAGGACATACATTTGTATAACAATCTTGTACCAGAGTACATCCCATTGAAAGAAGAAATCCCGTTCCTATACCAACACCATTAGCCCCTAAGGCAATACATTTAGCTATTCTATCTGAATCCCATACACTACCATGAACGATTAATCTAAATTCGTCCGCTTTATCCGTAGAATAATAATTTGCAATTGCTTCTCTTGCAGGTTTAAGCGAAGGTATGGTATTTATTCCAATGATATCTCGAAGCTCCCATGGAGCAGCTCCTGTGCCCCCTACAAAACCATCTATGGATGCTGCATCGGCATAGGATTTGAGGATAATTTCAATATCGTCATAGACTCGAGAACATCCAACCTTTACAATTATCGGAATTCGCCAATCAGTGATCTCTCGCAATTCTAGAATCTTTGCTACAAGGTCTTCAGGTCCCAAAATATCAAGGTGTCTTGAAGGTGAATGTGCTGCTTTATATGATGGTATTCCCCTATTTTCTGCAACTAAGTCTGTTACCTTTGGACCTGGTAATAATCCTCCATGACCTATCTTTGCGCCCTGCCCAATCTTTATTTCTATACCATCTGCATTTAAGAGATAACTAGGATCCTTCCAGAACCTACCTGAAGCATATTGAGTAATAAGTGGGTATAAACGACAAAATAGACTATCCCTATCTATTGACTCTAAGTTGTGCTCTTTCAATAATCGGTCAGCGTAGCTTAATATATTCTCGTGTCTTTTCTTAGAAACATCTGACCATGACTCTTCAGAACCATATAGTTCCCATGGTAATGCTCCTCCCTCACCTGTGTTCATTATGACTTTTATTCCCTCCTTTGCGAGTCTATTTAACGCAAGATGCAGTGCTATTTTAGCAGGAAGTTTTAAGGAGCCATAGCTCATTCCTGATACAAAAAAGGGTACATCTGAAGTTATGATATTAGTAGAATATCTTCCTCCTAAAGTGAACCTAGTATCAATATTATTAGAGATGGTATAATCGTCATCATTTTCTTTAGTTTTTAATTTTGAACCAATTATTTTAATAGAAGGAAAATAATCATTGGGAGATCGAGCTCCTAGCCCTGAATATGGAATTTCCGAATCATTTATTTTTCTTACGTCAACTATCAGTTTAGTTAGATCAAAATAGCTATTAGAAGATTCAGCTGCTCTTAAAAGATGTCTTTTAAGTTCTAATATATCTTTTGAATATGGCATAATATGTATCCAACTCTAGAAATATAACAATTATTAGACGTTTCCGTACATATAAAATTCTCTTGGAGATGGAATTGATGCAACTTTTGTATGTTCATCTTTTTTAATATCACAATACATTTCGATAAAATCATTTGTAAATGCCGGTTTTAAAAATTCTGTGTCACATTCTAATGACTCTATCGCATCTTGTAAAGAAGTGGGTAATTTTTTAATTCCATATTCTCTTTTTTTATGTTCAGAGAGTTTATAGATATCTTCATCTACAGGATCAGGTGTTGAAGATTTTTTATTAATACCATTTAGACCTGCCAATAACAATGCGGCCTCCACAAGATAGATATTTGAACTAGGATCGGGTGTTCTGTACTCTATCCTCTTTCTTCTTTTCATATTTCTAAAATGAGCAGGAATTCTGATACTCACCGATCTGTTCATTTTGCTCCACGCAACATTGATAGGAGCCTCATATCCTGGCACTAATCTCCTATAGGAATTCGTGGTAGGATTAGTTAAAGCACATAGTGCCTCCGCATGTTCTATCAATCCCCCAATATAATAAAGTGCTGTTTGACTTAATTCTGCATATTCGTCTGCAGCATCATAAAACAAGTTTACATCTTCATTTTTATGCCTTGTCCATAGACTTTGACTAACATGCATCCCAGATCCGTTATCTAGTGCAACGGGTTTTGGCATAAAATTTGCAATCATTCCACGTTTTGCAGCAGTTTCCTTTACTGTTTTTTTGTATGTAATTACTTGATCGGCCATAGGAACAAGCTGATCATATGATAGTTGTATTTCACATTGTCCAGCCGTAGCTACTTCGTGGTGATGGGCTTCAACCTTTATTCCAAAATATTGTTGTAATGTGTCAGATACCTCATCCCTGAAATCGGTCAAGCTATCTGCAGGAGGAGCAGGAAAATAGCCACTTCTAAAAGGAATTGTATACCCTCCACCATTTCCATTACCGGTCCCCCATGGAGCCTCAGAAGATTCAATGGAATATCCAGTACCACCAGAGCAATTAACTGCTGACATAGGAGTTGGCAACAATGTTATTTTGTTAAATACAAAAAATTCTAATTCTGGACCCCAATAGCTTTTCTCGAAACCTTTATTCTTTGCAATTTGATCTGCCTTCTGTGCAATAAAGCGAGGATCTCTAGAATAACGTGTATTATTAAAACCTTCATAGATATCGACAAACATACGAGCGCCCCTTGATGCATAGGTTTTATCTTTATTGTGATGATCTTTATCAAAATAATCCGGCAAAATAGCAAAGGTAGAGGGATCTGGTTTGAGTATCATGTCTGATTCTTGAATTTCTTTGAAACCTTTAATAGAACTTCCATCTAATCTAGGAATACCATTTCTAAATGATTCTTCTGTTATTTCATCACTGTGGACACTTATTTGCTGTAAAAAACCAAATGGATCACAAAAATTTAATCTAACCCACTTTATTTTTGATTCTTCTAATTTATTTAATATTTCAATCTGTTTTTTATTTTGATCTAAATCTGTATGAGCTATCTGCATATAGTATTCTTACAACACTAAAATATAAAGGTAATCATAAATTTAATTAACATATGACAATAATAGGATTCACTTTATTGACATATGTTAAGAAATATCATCTTCTAAACGCAAAAATATTATATTGGTACATTTTAGGATACAATTTATGGTAACATACATTAAAATATAATAAATATAAAAAAATTTACTTTAAATGTTATATAGTATTGAAACTCTTTATTATAGATAAGATTATTAAAGTAGAGTAGACAGGAACCCTTTGAGTAAATTAACTTACCTTAACGAATTTTATGTACATTAATATTTTTAAAATTTTTGTTGATGCATAATAATCAAAACTGTTAAATACTTACTATTTGTAAAATATTAAAAACCAAAGGCGATAAAAATTATAATGGCTACTATTTCAGTTGATGAATTAGACATAAAGATTCTAAAAAAATTAATATCTGACGCCAGACTATCCTATCGTGGAATTGCTGAACAAATTGGAGTTTCCCCACCTACAGTACTTTCAAGAGTAGAAAAGCTTGAAAATAATAGTATTATAAAATCGTATTCCGCACTACTTGATCATGAAAAATTAGGATATGATTTAACAGCAATAATTGAAGTTACTGCAGTTAAAAATAAAGTGGGTGATGTAGAAAAGATCATATCAAAATACCCAAATGTATGTGCAATATATGATATTACTGGGTTGACTGACATGATAATTGTGGCAAAGTTTAGAAACAGAAAAGACTTAAGTAATTTTGTTAAAAAAGATTTATCAATGTCCTTTGTAGAAAGAACCAATACACATATTGTATTTATAACAGTAAAAGAAGATTTTCGAATACTTTAGATATCAATTTAACATGGAATATTAATTTCAAACCCTATTGCTCAAATAGAGATAAAATCCGTTTAAGTCAAAGTCACGCCTATATTTAACTCTTGTATATTGATTTTGTAAATAGAATAGGCTTATACAAATCCAATTGTTATAACCTTAAATTCATTCTATACTAATTTTATGAAAGAATTGACAAGTAAAATACAAAATAATGTTGCTTCTAAATAACTAAATAAATAAAGCTCACTGAGACTTCTGACTTGAGTTTACTTCGACTTTTAACTTGGGATTGGAGAAATCCTTTTACTTCTAAAAATGTATATCAATTTTTAATTTTATTATCTATTATTTTAGTTTCCTGTTTTTTTCATTTATGGAATTTGGATGGATTTCCTAGTATATACAGAGATGAAGATCATTATTTAAGAAAAGCAATGCATATTATGGAAGGTGAAGGGCTGCAAGAAGATTCAGATGACCTTATAAGCTATCAATCTCATAAATATGATCATCCATATTTTGGACAACTGTTTCTAGGTGGAGTTTTAAAATTAATTGGATACCCTGACATTTTATCACCCAAAGCGGGAGATCTACATTCAATCGAAATGTTATATCTTGTACCGAGAGTTATTATGGGATTGCTTGCAGTAGTTGATACATTTCTTATCTATAAGATAGGTCAAGTCAGATATAATAAGAATATAGGCCTTTTATCTGCAGCTATCTTTGCTGTAGTTCCTATAACATGGGTTCTCCGCAGAATTTGGTTAGAACCGATCCAATTACCATTTATCTTACTTTCAATATTGTTTGCAATATATCTTAATAAAAAATCTACTAAAGCTCCAATTACCAAATACTTTTTTCAAGAAAAATTAATAACTACCATTTTTTCTGGTGTATTTCTTGGAATTGCAATTTTTACAAAAATTCCTGCGTTCTTATTCATCCCATTAATAGCATTTTTAATTTTCTCGTTGAACAAACAAAATTTAAAATATCTTGGACTTTGGTTTATTCCTGTTATAATAATACCGCTTATTTGGCCTGCTAATGCATTATATTTAGGAGAATTAGATGAATGGTTTAATGCTTTAACGTGGCAATCTGAAAGGACAAACAATGGAATATTTGTTGCATTTCAAAAATTATTTATGATCGACCCTCTTTTCCTCGTTATTTCTATATTTAGTGTAGCAATAGGAGCCATCAGAAAGGATCTCTTTATTTTATTAGGTGTGTTACCATTCATCATTTTCTGTTGTGTTATAGGTTATGTCTCGTATTGGCACCTTATTCCCATAATCCCAATCCTATCCATATCTGTATCATTGATGATTTTTGATCTTGCAAAGAGATTCTTGCAAACAAGAAATCACACCATATTTTTGCTAATTTTTATCTTCTCAATAATCATACCTAGTTGTATTATCAGCACAAATTTGATTACTAGCAACACCACTGAGTTTCATTTGAACGTAATTTCTGCTATATCTAAAGAAGTTAAGAATTTTAATTTAAATAATAATAATACTACTTTTGGGAATATCGATAAGAATCAAAATAGTGATAATGATAAGAATAAGTTGACAGTTTTAGGGACGAATTACTGGTTATGGATTCCTAAATATATATTAGATAGTGGTAAAAATATGTATAAAAACAATTTCATTGCTAATGATGTTAAAACAGATAATATATTACTTGTAGCAGGTGACAATTTTATAAAAACCATGACTAGGGGTAATAATACTAAAGATAATGTAATGCAGCTCAAAGAAATATATTCAGAATCAGATTTAATTTCAAAAATAGAACAAAATACAACTAAGTCCATCGAAACAAATGGGAGTTTTGATCTTGATCCTAAAGGATCCAAAAAAATTGAGCTAAGAAAAATTTATTAGAATTCTTTTAGATCAATATTAAAACTTATTGAAAAAAGATAGAGTAAAGATATTTAAACAGATTGACACTAATAATTACAGTATTTCGAACTCAATTCCGAATATTTCAGAAATTTGAATAACTTATCGACTTTAAAAAAATAGATATAAAATATCTTGCTAGATTGAGAGACTATAAAACTTCATTTGATTAACTCAACTACATGTATCATAAATCAAAGAGAGATAAACAAGGAGTGACGAAATATCATATTCTTTGGTAAGCTTAATATTTTGTATTCTATAAAAATAATAGAGAAGAAATTCAAAGATTGAAAGAATTAATGTTTTGGGAATTTGAAATTTGGTTGACATTCATGATAAATTAAATATACAATGTAAAATAACAATATAAAAAAGATAACTAGTGAATAAAATAATATTTGATTAATACTATATAATTAAGCTGATAAAATTCTAAGCGATTTTTTATTCAAATGAAAACTTATGATTATGACCATATTTTTTCGTAAAATGTCCATTTCTTATTGAAAATGAAATTGGAAATAGATCCTATTATAACTCCTAGAAGAAGCGAAATAGGATATATAATTCCTGCTTCTACTAAGAAATATAGAACAAATAACTGTATGCCAGCTCCTATTACACTAAATAACAGATAAAACGCGTATTGTCTGAAAAGATGAGGAAGACTAAAATTCCTATCTTTAAATGTAAATATTTTATTTAAGATAAAATTACTTGTCATTGATACACCAATTCCGAGCATAGAAGCGTGTATGTACCACCAATTAACTATTATTCCACTAGAAAATAAATAAGATATAAAATAATTCATAAAAAAACCAGAACCACCAATTAACGCAAAACAAATTATTTTGGATAAAAATGAAACATACACTTTCTTCTTTTCTTGTAAAGGTTTCATATTGGCAAGCAAATTTTTCATATATTAACTAACCCTACTTCACTAGAATCAATAAACTTTTGTAATGATTCTAGATTAATTTTTTTTAGTTATTATTATTAAGTAAATAAAAAGGGATTAATTTTTTTACTTCTAATATATACTATAATGTTCAAGAAAAAAATTAGATTTCAATTATCTAGTTGTTAATTCTAGTTTTCGAGTTTTTGTAACCATTTTCATAAGCTAAAAGACTCAATGAGCTAAGAGATTTTATAAATATTTGTAAAATTACTACCTTTGTATATATAATAAGTTCATAAATGAACTTTTGTTCTTAATTGAATAGAAAAAAAATTCGCCTCTTCGACAGAAAATTATAATTCTTTATTGCTTAGTAGAACTTTTAATTGATTAAAGGATATCTAAGCCTTATGTTAATAATCCCTTCTTTTTCTTTTAATATAACAATTTCAGATTGGAGATATCGAAATGATCTATCCAGAACAATGATATCTATGATACGAATAATATATTGTTATAACATACTAGGTTAAATAAATAAGTATGTGTTCACTTAAAAGCCACAAACTTTCAGTTTATTATTTAGAAAATTTTAGAATTTCATTTTTATTTCTATCTGTAACATAAACATCATCATTTGAATCTATTTCAATATCCTCAAGTTTACCAAAATTAAAAATTATTTTATTTATAAATTGCCCTTGGTTTGAAAATTGTGGAATAGAGGAAGTGGCCTGATCTATGATGAATATATTTCCTTTAGAATCACTCCCGATCCCTAGGGGAAGCCCAAATTGTCCATCTCCATTACCTTCAGTTCCCCATTTTGTTATAAACTCACCATCGTTAGTAAATTTTTGAATTCGATGATTATTCATATCTGATACAAATACATTTCCAAAGCGATCTACGATACTACTATGGGGTTCATTAAATTGCCCATCTCCATTACCTTCAGTTCCCCATTTTGTTATAAACTCACCATCACTAGTAAATTTTTGTACATTATGATTGAATCTATCAGTTATGTAGATGTTATCAAAAGAATCTTTTGTTACACCATGTGCATGTGAAGAAAACTCTCCATCTCCATTACCTTGAGTTCCCCATTTTGTTATAAACTCACCATCGTTAGTAAATTTTTGAATTCGACTATTACCGGTATCTGCAACATATACATTTCCATGAGAATCAACATCTATCCCTTCTGGAGAAGAAAACTCTCCATCTCCATTACCTTGTGTTCCCCATTTTGTTATAAACTCACCATCGTTAGTAAATTTTTGAATTCGATGATTATTTACATCTGTTACATAAATATTACCTCCTGAATCAAATGCCATACTATGGGGAACCATAAACTGTCCATTTTCTGTTCCCGCTGTTCCCCATCGTAGTTGTAACTGATATTCAGAGACACTTGCAAAGGACAAACTGAGTGAAAATATTAATGATGAGAATGAAAATAATGTAAAAAAAATTAATAATAACATTAAGAAATTCATTTTACCTGTTTTCAATAAAAAAATGTATTTCAAAGTTGTAGATAATTATTTTTTACTAATTGATTAACTTATGATGAACTTGGTGCCTTCACTTCCCAAATTATATCAAAAATCTTTAATTTAATCTGGTTCTCTTTTTCAAGTAATACAACATTCTTACTTAATTGACCTTTAACTTATCTTATATTGACTAAAAAAGGAAAATATTATTACTTTATTAGAATACCATACTAGCAGATACATGAAACTTCATTCTGGCTTACTATATGTACTTAGGAAATAGATTATTTATAACTCTAATAAATTAATTAAAAGAGAAACTTAATTAGAATTTAAAATATTCCAAAATAATTTTGTTTCATTCAAAGCTAAAGTTTATAACTGCAAATAAATATGACTATAAATTTTTTGTTTATTATATACTCCTTTAATAACTTTATTCGAATATAATATGGATAACAAGAATTATTCAAGTTTATATCATTTACAATTCTTTAAATTTTATTTGTTTTTTTACTCACCTTTAATCTTCTTTACAACAACAACATCATTATCCATTATGTTGGTATAAAGGATTATAACTAGTTGTCAAAAGAAGAAATAGGATAACATGGAGTCTCATCATCTCCTGATGTAACCAAATCTCCATCAATACCTTTACCTTCATACAAGTTTACGTTAAATAAGGAACTCTGTTCCCCATTAGGAATTTTGGCCACGGCCCAGAAGATACCCTCATAGTCGGTCTCCGATGTTACACTGGTTGGAGGATTATTATCTGGTATCACTTCAGCAGTATAATCATTGTTTCCTTGTAGCCCAATGACGAGAATACGTACATCTACATTGTCCCCTTTTTCATTATCACTATCCTTGTATATAGCACATTTTACATCCATTTCCGCACCATATACTGAGTGAGTTTGTAAAAGCAATGAGGACGTTAATGTCATAGCAACAATGAAATAAAATAGAATCATTATTCAAAATTTCCGATTTTGCTTTATAATCGTTATTATTTTTATCTAGTGTTTTTAAAATTATACCCCAGATTAGTATTTAATTTCTTGTGGTTAGAAGTAAGATTTAACTTGAATTAATCAATTACCAATGTAATAGATAGCTGTACAAAAATTGCCATCTATTAGAATTCACTTTCTTATCATGTTTTTTATTATGTATGTTTCTTTATTCTTGAACTATGTTCTTATCTCAAAATTGTACTATAACCTAAATTTCTAAGAGTTATGATAAATAGTTGGTTATTATGAAAAAATTTTCTAATTAACATAGTATATTATAGCACCATACTTTTTTATAATTTTTGAGTTATTTGTTCATCTATTAAACATAGTTTAACCCAAAAGTAACATATCAATCATTTATTTAATGCTTGCCAATATGAAAAATTTCATTTAAATTTAGTGGAATTGCCCCAGAATCACCAAAGTATTGTCCACCTAGAACAAAGATCCTGTCATTAAAAGATACTGCTATCAAACCTGCTCGTGCTTTAGGAATTGATTTTTCTACCGTCCATTTATTTAGTAGGGGATCATATTTTTCGACAGTGTCCATAAGTTTTCCTCTTCCGACCCCTTGACCCCCAAATACATAAATATTACCATCTGAAGGAACAGCTGCTGCAAATCCACTTCTTTTAGAAAGCATAGGTTCAAGAGTAGTCCAAGAGTCGGTTTGAGGATCGTACATCTCATTCCTATCAAAATTAGTCAATGTTTCTTCAAGATCCTCTGGCATAATACCATCTCCTAAAATTCTACCACCCAGAGCAAATATTTTTCCGTCAACAACTACAGTTTGGAGATGGTGTCTTGCAGTAGGCATAGGGGATTTTGTAGACCATTTATCAGTTTTAGGATCATATGCTAACACGGTATTGACTGGAATATGGGAAGCGTTTACCCCTCCAACTACATATAATATACCATTAACAAATTCTGCGCCCATTGCACCCCGTGGTGATGGTAAGGATTCACCTTCTTGCCATTCATTTGTTTGTGGATCGTAAATAAATAATTTATCAGTAGGTACTTTATGCTCAAGAAATCCACCGACGACATAGATCTTCCCTTCAAAACTTACTGATGCTGTATGATCCAAAGGCAAGGGCATTGGTGGAACTTTATTTTCAACCCATTTGTCATTAGCAATATCATATACCTCCACAGTATCTTTTTGTCCTCCACCGGTTGCGATATCCTCACCTCCCATGGCAAAGATCCAATCATCATATACTACTGCAGTCAATTCATTCCTCTCTTCTGACATACTTTTGCCAATACTCCAATACGACTCAATTATATCAGAATTTGATGTAAGGGTGCTTGCATATCCCAAAGTAACACTAAATAGAAATAAAATAGAAAAAGATAAGCAAGATATTGTAAATATCTTTAAAAGTAAACAATGGTTGAAGTTGATACATTTCATAATAAAATTGTGTCAAATTGTATTATATAATATATTAGCTCAACATTATTTTGATATATTTGTTATAAAAATAAACTAACCAATTTTTTCGTATTTGATTCAATTATATTGATAAATTTGTGTTAAATATAATAAGGGATTATTGGGTTATAGTCAAGCTTGAAAACAGTTCTACAAATTATATTCGTTATAGTACTATCTTTAACCTTGGTTTATACCGGACATCATTACTTATCCGTTAATTCTGAGGAATTCATCACAGATCATGATTTGAAATTAGAGTTAGTGGCGGAAGGTTTTAACTCTCCGATTAGTATGGGGTTTCTTGGTCAGAACGATCTTTTGGTTCTTGAGAAGGAAGGAAAAGTACAAAGAGTTATTGACAATAAAATATTACCATACCCACTATTAGATATTACATCTATCATAAATAGTGCAGGTGAAAGAGGCCTTCTAGGAATTGCAATTTCAGAAGGTAATGGAAGTGATAATGATAATATATACAACAAAGATTTCGATATTTACTTATTATATACTGAAAAGACACACAATAGTGAATTTGTCAATAACTATTGTAGTCCTGAAAATTGTAAATCAAATGATTGGGTAGTTAATAGCTTGTATAAATATAAATTTAAGAATGATAAATTAGTAAATCCTGAACTTTTACTTCGTACTCCTGTTGATAAGAACAGCAGTCTTTTCCATATTGGTGGAGTGATTACTGTCGGTCCAGATAATAATGTATACGTTACAGCAGGCGATGGAAACATTTGTGTTAGTCCAGAAGACTGTGAAAATGTACTAAAGGATGGTGGTCTACGATCTCAAACTGCCAACTTTGAAAATGGAATTAGACCAAGCGGAAGTGGTGGAATACTATCTGTTAACGTGAATGGTAAGATCACTAATTATGACAACATACTAGGATATGATTATCCTCTAAATTTGTATTATGCTTATGGAATTCGGAATAGCTTTGGAATTGATTTCGATCCTCTAACGGGGTATTTATGGGATACAGAGAATGGTCCTGCCTTCGGAGATGAAATCAACCTTGTAAAACCTGGTTTTAATAGTGGGTGGGCTAAGAAGCAAGGAGTATGGTCTATTATCAATTCTAGTCAGCTAGCTGTTGATCCCCCGCCTGGGATAGAAAGAGGATATCATTTCTTAGATGATCCTCAAATAGCAAATGCATATGAAAGATTTGTTAATTTTAATGGAAAAGGAAAGTACAGTGATCCGGAATTGACATGGAATTACCCAGTAGGTGTTACCTCGATTGAATTTTTTAATTCTGGTAAATTGGGGGAAGAGTATAAAAATGATCTATTTATAGGAACTTTCAATGATGGCCTCATCTATAATTTTGATTTAAACAATGACCGGACTCAACTTGTATTAAATGGTGAACTTCAAGATAAAGTTGCAGAGACCAATGAGCAATTGCAAGATGCCATTTTTGGTAAAAATATGGACTCTATTACAGATTTAGAAACAGGACCAGATGGTTACTTGTATGTTCTTTCTATAGGAGAAGGAAAAGTTTGGAGAATTGTACCTGCTGATAAAGTAAATTCATGAAAAAGAATCAGGGAACGTATTCACGTATTCATTGTACCCGGCAGTATTTTTTATTTGTCGTTTACAATGTTCATTATCATAATATAAAACAGTGTATTTTACAAAATAACTCTATGGTATAGCTTGATAATTGATTTCAAAAAAAAATTATTGTCAACTTTCCTTGATCAATATTTATTTATATTTATTGGAATTGTTCTTTTTTATGCATTGGTCTTATCCACATCTCCATGATCATAGTTTTTTTCTTATCAATAACCAACAATCATTATTGCTGTTTTCAATTCTTTTTCTATTTTTATTTTTGTTTATCACCATTACCGTATTTACTACCCCTCAAGTAGCATATTCCCTCTATTTTGGTGATACTATCAACATAATTGAGAGCAATAACTCATCCTTATTACCCTCACCACAACTGGCCGCAACGGAAGGTGGTAATGTGTATGCGGTATGGGTTGATAAAAACATCCTATACTTTAAATCAAGTCATGATAATGGAAGTAAATTTAACACTCCAATTATCCTTAGCAAGAATGT
>JAICEO010000040.1 GCA_025924135.1 Nitrososphaeraceae archaeon
AATCCCCAAAAGGTTATTAATTTACAAAGATTTAGTGAAGATTTTGATTTAACTATATGCAAATACTCTGATTCAATTGGATGGGTTCCATTAGCCACTCTTAGAAATGATCTCTCTATTAAATATGAGATTTCAGAAAAGGAATTCTATGACCTTGCAGAACAATTAGTTAATGAAAATAGGTCTAAATATGAATTGTCTACAGGGGGTAATGAAGGAATCATGATTCGTGGATTGGTATATGGATATGTAAGGTGTTTGTAATTGTATCCATATAACCTTAACAAAAATCCTTTTCCAAGTAGTCCTACACCTAATCTAGAAGATGCTCAGATTTTAGGTGGAAAAAGGCATCAAGAATCTAGAAATTCAATTTTGACATGTATTGAAGATCTTGTAAAACAAACAGAAACGAACGATAGTAGGGAAAAATTCAGAATAATTACTGTTATTCAAGATGTAGGTTCAGGAAAAACACATCTCACCCTTAATATAAAAATATCAGGAACAAATGAAAAAGCAATTATTTCTTATCTTGATATGTCACAAATATACCCTAAAAATATTCCAAGTATCTATCAATCTATGATTAGCGGTTTTGAACCTGAGTATTTGTACAATTTGAAAAAAGAATTACTTTATTATATAAAAGATCGAATTAAATCTGATAACAAAATTGCCAGAAAAATTTTTAAATTAGGATTTTTTGAATCTTTATCAGGTAGAGGTATCGATACTAAAATCCTGCAGATATTAGAAAACAAATTACAGCCTAATTTAGGATACATTGATAATATTCTTGGAGATGAGGATTTTTCTAAAAATGACATTGCAACAATCAAAACAATAATACAGAATCAATTTGAACATAATGAATCCATCACTTTAATAGATATGATAAATCGTCTTTCGACTTTATCAAAAATTAATTTAAAATTATTTAATAAGGTTTCTTTGTATCAATTTGACGAATTTGAAAACAATGAAGAAACACTTTCATTTATGAAAGCTATCATTAATGCTCATATTTCTAATACTATCCTAATGCTAATTCTCACTCCCTCCTCATATCTAAAAATCGCCTCAGAAAATAGTTCAATTTATGATAGGTTAGAAAAGGCTAATTACAAAATTGATCTCGCGGGATCAAACTCTTTTGAAGAAATCTCTGATATTGTATTAGAATATATTAAATTTTATAATCTTAATACGACTATTACGGGTGATCAAAGAAATGAACTTTTCTCTCAAATAAAAATTTTATATGAAGATTTTGACTTTAGAAATATTAGATCTATATTAAATATAATGTATAATGCATTTGAAATAGCAAGTAACAAAAAAATGTCCATAATAAATGAACAAATTTTGGATGAAACATTACGTAAAATCTACCCTGGTTTAAAAATAAAAGGGAGTCTAGTGGACATATCAATTTCTGACTTTATTAAAATAAAAAATCATATCGACTCTAGTAGGGAGATAAAAAAAGAAATAGTAAATTCCTTGAGAGGATTAATAAATTATCTACACAAACATAATATCAAATGTAAATATGAATACTATCTACCTATAGAAGAAGCAGTCAATATTATCTACAAAGATCATAGGGGTTCAACATCTCAAATCACAATGCTTTTAAATGATTCAAATTTAACAAAAATGGGAAGTACACTCTTTCATAATCACGAAACCAAAGCTGATGATTTTAACTATCCTAAGATTACGAATACCACTAATGATTCTATATCTATTAATTTAGATCGAACAAAAATAATTGATTTACTATATGTTCACGATAAGATTAATCGTAATATCCATACCATGGCTGATAACAATAAAATATTTTTATTAGCTAAATCCATAAACCTATATTGAAATTTTTTTTATGTTTATTAGCCTATAAGCAATAGACTAAAATTATCTCAAAATTGTATCATATAAAGTGAAATTTAGGCAGTTTACAACCCTCAATGATTTAATTAGTAATGTCCATCAAGAAGGTTTTGGAATAATTCAATACGCTGAGGACAAAGTTCCTTGCATATATGTTCAACAACATTTGTATGATAGTATTATGGAGAAATGTAGAGGAAAAAAATATGTTGTTGACGTGTTACTAAATATTTTTTATGATGGCAATCATGTTTTTGTCGATATTCAGATGGAATTTATCGACCTTGGAATTGAAGAAAATTTCTTAATTCCAGCTACTACTTCGATTAATTTTTTTGATGCATTAAACAATAGTGGATTATTAGGTATGATCCCTAAAAGTAATGGACACGTCAATACATCAAATATTTTTCTCATTCAACTTCCAAATAAAGAACGAATTTCAAAAGCTGTAGATATAATCAAATCAAATTTAAAATATTCAAAGAAAGAATAATAATAATACAATGAAAAAACCCTCTAACAGCAAAAAAAAACTTTATGAAGGGACTAAGGATAACGTGAATACTTCTCCTATACCCAAAGAAATTGATTCTCATTATGAATTATATGGAAAACATGTATGGGAAATTAAGTACTATGAAAAATGTGAAATTTGTAATTCTCATTTCGATGAATTTGGTTTCTGTGCATGTGGAAGTGGCAAAAGTTAACTACAGCTTTCACTATGAACCATGCGACGACCGGGATTTGAACCCGGGTTACCAGATTGGCAATCTGATGTCCTAGACCAAACTGGACGATCGTCGCCCATACGAATTCAGTCATGTAGGTTATTTAGCCTTTTTTATTTAGAAAGGAATTGCTTTGAGGGCCACCTATTTTACGTATATCCGACTTTTGAATTAAAAATGTTTTTTAGGATTATTGTTAAATGAGATGAGTGATTTTTTCTTGTTATCATATATTTGATCTTTCGAGTTTAGATTATTTGTTTCGATTTTTATATAGAATGAATGTAATAGTTTTCTTTGTTATCGTTATCATATTTAGTATATTATGATAGGTACAATGATACTATAAACTAATTTTTTTTCCTTAAATATTATTTTAGAAACTATTTAATATATGATAAGTATTATCAAATTAATAAACGAAAAAATGTTCTGCTTTTTAATCCTTATATTATAATATAATAAAATTCATGAAATACATTTATTATTATATATATTTATATGCTAATATAATATATTTTTTTTAGTAACATAATTATTTTTATAACCTATCAATAGCTTTTTAAAATGGGCTAGTGCTTTTTTATATATTGCTTTACCTCGATCTTGAATAGTTAATTCCAAAAATAAAACAATAAAAAGAGGTAATATAAAGTATCAGGTAGAAATCTTTATTCCATAGATCAATTTTGTTTAATTAAAACCAATGTCGAAAATCCTCTCTTTTCAAAGACAATATTGTCTTTTATCTCTTCCACTATTACAGTAGCCGAAATAATGTCATTATTGAGACAATTTTTGGTATCGATTACTATGTAATCATCTAATATATCTACCGATTCTAAACTTGATTTATTGAATGAATAATTAACAGGTGAGGAAGAGTTTAATAAAATTAAATTATGCTTGTCATAATTACCTATTCTTATCCCTTTTCCATAATTTGGAATAGCCTTGATGTTTAACCTTATTTCTCCTAGAGCATTGTATGTATATCTTGTCAAATTGTTTACTATGATTGAAAATTGAAATGGATAGCCTGCTGTATATTCAGCCATTTTAGAGATGCCATCATTCATAATAATATCTATCTTTTTTATCGTGTCCCCAAACTTGTCAATAATATGACTTGATTTAATAACTACATCATTAATTTTTTGTTTCCTTATTTTCACTTCTTCTGGAGAAAGATTGTATCTATCTACCCAATTGAGATAATCTACGGACAGATCTTTAATAAACTCCGCACATGTATTCTGATAATTCTTTATATTTTCTTTTTCAGAATTGATATTTTTAATAGACATAAGTTAGTTATATAACTAAAAAGTATAAGAGAATATAAATAGATATAGCAGTACGTGATAATTTATGATGTTTAGCAGAATTATTGAAGATTTAAAAATGAATTTTAATACAAATAGAAATTTCTTTGTAAAATATTCAAAGACTAATCCAAATATGATTTATTCAAAAATAAACGAAATAGCACAATTTGTAGGCTCACGATATGGAATAGATTTAAAGTTGCATTTTCCAGATCCTAAGAAAATCTATGTATTGGATTCTTATGGAAGCGAAAATATTGGAATTGTTGTTGATAGATTTCAAAAAAACTTTTCAATATCACGAGAACTAATAAAATCAAAAGCGATAGAAACTATACCTGGTGCATCAGTTTCAGATGCCTATATGTATGAAGGAAAGGAAGGAGTTCGTATATCATTTAAGAATGGACGGTTAGAGATATTACCAGGATCAATACACATTTGGAGTAGGATAGATAAAGATGTTGAGACCTATGTTAATTGGATATTGATGAATGTATTAGTTAAACATTGAACTCCATTATTCTATTTCTATTTAATATGTCTATTTAAACTAAGGATATCATATTTATATTTTAATTTGTCCTCTTCATTGTATATTTGAGCTTTTACAGGTAGTGGCAAGTTCTTTGAAATCCAAATATTGCTGCTAAGATTTTTTAGTTTATAACTCAAAACAAATGTTTCCAATTCTCCAACTTTTGATGACAAATATTCTTTCGAACTAATTTTGATAGGTACATTCAATATCCCAGTATTAATGGAATCCCATTTTGCGCCTATTATTAAATATTTTGGCTCTCTTGCGATGTCTTTTATTTGTAATATTGATGATTCCAGAATATCTATATATTTTTGATTTTTTACTTGTTTCTCTTTCATTAGCAGATTAGATTTTGATAACTGAGTAGAAATTTGGGTTGATTTACTTTCATTAGATATAATAAATTCTGTGTTCCAATAATCTGAACTATTTCGAAAGAGTATATTTATTAAATAGTTGTCTATGTTCTTGTTTCCATTTGATATCGTTAAATTATACAAGAATTCGTCACGATCATGAATTTTACTACTCGGGGACCATAGGTCTTGCTCCTTAGGTATTGTAATTGATCTTGCAGGATTATCAAATCCACCATTTGAAGCAATTATAGCAATATTTATGATGATAGATAGAACTACTAATGACCCAAAAACCACTATTACACGTTTCTTACTAGACAAACTTTTCCTTAAAACAAAATTAACTATTCCTAAATATTTGGCCTAAAAAAAGAAGAGTAATGAATATCTATTTAACTGGAATCTGAAATTCCACTTGTTCAGTAAAGATTCCTGTGTCTACACCCTGAACACTAGTCACTTTAATTTTAACAGTTACTATCCCTGGTTGATCAAATGTTATACTATGAGATTTGGTACCCTCTCGTGCCAACTGGTTTTTCAAATCTAACAATATTGTATTTTTAGAATCCATAATAACAAGATCGTAACTAGCTTGGGTAACTGGAAATTTATCTTTGTCTGCTATCTCAACAGTAAATGTAGTTTCATTGCCTGTAGTGATTATAGGTGGTTTCCAATCTAAAGTAACATAATAGTCTCCTCGGGCAGTTCTCTCTGTCAATGGAGGAGTCACTTCAACTATAGATGCTTCAGGGATGGGAGGTTGACCTTTGCCTGTTTCTACCAATATATACTGAAATTGGATTGGAGCAGAACCTGTTGTAACATCAACATAGGTTTTCGCCATCACTGGGTAAGGAAACTCGTTCTTAATCCAGGTATTACTAGCTACACCTTTGTAATATTCAATTCTTACAGTGTCGACGGGATCCTTAAATGCTGGAATGTTTAATTGTTGATGACCTGATGGTTTAATTTCAGACCCCCCAATAGATGCTATTTTGCCCCATGATGCCGAGTTCAATGATTGACCAGGCTTAGAGACAAATGCCGCTAGCCATTGTAATGAACTAGCATAAGCGCTTCTATATTTATTCATTTCAGGAGGGATTTTAGAAGTTCCTAAAGCAGTTAAATCCAAGGGGCTTAGTAGAAAGGTTCCATTTATTACTTTGCCTTGATCTTCTACAAATACTGGTGCTATCCAATTCCCTTTATCATCTTGCTCCTTGAAATATATTGTCATAGTGAATTCTCTACCATTATTAGTATCAAAATGACTTATTTTGTATTTTACAAACATATCTTTAGTTACACCTTCCCCTACATACCAATTATCATCGAGAGCAAACGCGTTTGAAAATAAAAGGTCAGTAGTCGCCAGTATAGCAAAAGAAAGTAAGACAGGAATAATAAATATCTGCAATTTTGCGAATTTGTCTTTTGTCATTACTTTTATTACTAAAAAAGGATTGATAAATGTTTATTATTTTATTATTTTAATTATAATAATATAAATATAATATTGTAACATATTTCACAATGTGTAATTGCCCATCAATTCATTTTTATGAAGTTGAATTCAAATTAGCAGGAATGACTGTAGTACCAACTCACAAGAATTGTGGAGATTCATTAAATGAAGAACAAATATCTAAATTCGATAAAGAGTTAATAAAATACTGGAGAATTGAAGAAGCTGAATAACCTCAAAATTTAGGCAAATTTATTAATGTCTTTTTATTATCAAGGTTAGGTGTCTTTGAATGACAAAAATGCTTAATGTAAATATTGATACAAACGGAATAGATCAACAAGAAGCCCAGGATTGGGTTGCAGAACTAGCGAATGTCTATGCTGATATGGAAATTGAGGATGTTAAAGTTTCTGGAAATAATATTTCTTTCAAAGCTGGATTATCAGGAATGGAAGATACTGAGTCTGATGATGTGAAAATGAAGATAGAAGAATATTTATCAATGAATGAGGCTTTTGAAGTAAAAAATATCTCAATTAAATAGAATATCCAAAAGATTTATTTTTTTTATACTATACTGCAATTTTTTTTATTTTCTTAAAAAATCATAAATAAGTATTACTCATCTTTAAATAGTAGTTTTGGGCATATTTATACTATGACTTGTAAAGGTATTTGCGTAAGGCATAAAGCACAAAAACCTGTGGGATCTGGAAGATATGCTAGTGGTCAAAAAAGGTGTCAAATATGTGAAATATTTATAAAATGGGATGGATTATGGTGCCCATGTTGCGGTTATAGATTAAGAACAAAACCACGTAATTTAAAATATAAAGCTAAATTACGTGCGAGAACTAAAAAAATAATAGAACCATTAACTGCTCCAGTTATCACTGCATAGCAGGGAGCTCTTTCATCTACAATTTTTAACTTGTACACTAAGTAAAATAGAATCTTTTTACAGTATCATTTGGACTTCTTTTGTTAATGTAATTTTGAATAATACAACTTTTATAACAATAAATTTCTAAACTTAATAAGCTCCGATGGTGTAGTCCGGTTAAGCATTTCGCCCTCTCAAGGCGACGATCCCGGGTTCAAATCCCGGTCGGAGCACTTTCTATAAAATTCAGTAGTCCGGTATTCTCTTCATTTTACATGTTTCCATGATAATAGGGGGACTATCAAAGACATCATTATTTTTATAGCATTCTTTTTGAAGGCGTTAGATAAATAAATTTATCTTAACAGATATGGCTATTATGTTATTTTATTTATGTGGTAGGAATTTGATATTCGGAGAAAATTTCTTTTGATTCACCTTATAATAAATAATTTCTCCTCTTCTCTCAATAACAGCTATAATAGCTTCCTTACCCATTTTTTCTATGGAACGAATATTTTCAAATAATATATTAGCTTCTACACTTAGCCCCTCATTTATCCCAAAAATCACATATTTGGCAGCTTTTCTGGAATATTCGCCTCTTTCATATACTCGAAAATCATTCCCAAAGCCGAAACCTTCCTTAGGAATATAACCACGTGTACGAAGATCCCTAAATATCAAAAATTTTGTAAAAATAGAAAGATCTATTTTCAACAATGTTTGAAGAAAAGTTGAGAAATCCAGTATAGACTCCTGTTTTTTTAGAACTAATCTATTATAGTATAAGAGAAAAAGAGCTTCATAACTTTCCAATATATACATATCTTTGATTTTTTCTCCATATCCTTTACTTCTTAATTGATCTTGTTGTTTAACAGACTCCACCACTATTACACCATTTTGATCAATCATACCGTCTATATTAAAAGCAAATTCTGTATCTTTATCATTTGATAGGTTCAAATTCTCCAACGTAAACGAATAAATCAAAGTTTATTTTAAATATAAAAAGATTCGTGATTCAAAAATGAAAGGTGCTAATTATAGGGAACCCCGTGGAATGCCGTATGTTAGACGAGAATATATTGCAGGTAAACCTCAATCTAAAATTGCAAAGTTTTCTTCGGGACATGCACGCAATGACTATGATTTTAAGTTAGAATTAGTAGTAACTGAAAATATTCAAATACGACATAATGCGTTAGAAGCTGCTCGCTTGGCAGTTAATAAAAGATTGGCACAAGCAGGAGAAGATACTTTCTTTTCAAAATTAAAGGTCTATCCACATGTTCTGCTTCGAGAAAATAAGATGATTGCTACAGCTGGTGCCGACCGACTTCAAGAAGGAATGAGGAGGGCATTTGGTAAAGCTACAGGTCTAGCCGCACGTCTTAAACCAGGCCAGTCTATCATTGAAGCCTACGTTCTTTTAGGTAATCTTTCATTGGCAAAAGAAGGTTTTAAAATAGCATCAAGCAAAATAGGATGTCCAACCGAAATTCGTATTACCAGAATAAACCAGTAGATTTTAAAATTTTATGAATATTGTAATGTATCTCTTACTCTTTATTAATTAGTTCAGCAGATAGTTTCATAATTATATTTAAAGTAAAAATATTAATGTATTTATAATTCACTATTATCTAATTGACTCATTTATGGTAAAAATATATAAATTTCTTAATTACTTATTTTGATTACTTAAAGATATTTACTGTAATAAATGGATCTTTAAATCAGAAAGAAGATTATAGATATTTTGGGAAAGTTATTGGTATTTACATAATTATCATAATAAAGTAACCTGAATACTTTTCATAGTATAATTTTTGGATAAAAACTTAATTATATAGTTGAAGTTTTTTTTACTTGGTATTTAACAGTACTTTAACTATCATAACCTTTAATGTATGAAATTTGTTTTTCATATGTAAGTAATATGAGATTTCTTCCGGATTTAGATGATAAAGAATATGACGGAAAAATAGCTTTTGTAAGAGTTGATTTTAATGTAAGCATACAAAATGGTCATATCGGGGAGGATTACAGAATCAGAATGTCTATTCCAACCATAGAATATCTTAGTAAAAGAAATTGCAAAGTTATTTTGGCATCTCACCTGGGAAGACCTACAAACCATCAAGATAAATACTCGCTAAAACCTGTAGCACAGAGATTATCAGCAATTCTTTATAAAAGACAAGTATGCTTTGTCAATAATTCGATAGGCGAGGAAGTTGAAAACAAAATTAAAAGCCTTCCATGTGATGGTGTTTTATTATTAGAGAATCTTAGGTTTTATAAAGAAGAAGAACTCAATGATCCAGAATTCTCAAAGAAACTTGCCTCTCTAGCTGATATATATATTAACGATGCTTTTAGTACTTCACATAGAAAACATTCTTCAACTTATGGAGCAGCTACACTCTTTAATATAAAATTAGGGGGATTTAATCTAAAAAAGGAAATTGAATATTTGACCATGATAAAAGAAAAACCTATTCGTCCATTTACAATAGTTATTGGAGGCGTAAAGATTAAAGATAAAATCGGTGCTTTAGAAAATTTATTACCCAAAGCTGATAAAGTGTTGATAGGTGGGGCTGCTGCCTATACTTTTTTAAAATCAAAAGGATATAAAATTGGAAACTCCATTATTGATTATGACCATCTCAAATGGGTAGAGCTTTCCTTAGAAAGATATGGTGAAAAAATTCTTTTACCTACTGATCATCTCGTATCATCAAATCCAGAAAACTCTTCTCCTATATACTCTAAGAAAAACATCCCTGATGGTATGAGCGGATTTGATATTGGAAAAGAAACCATACAAAATTTTTCTTCCCAACTTGGTTCTCATAGAAAAGGCACAGTCTTTTGGAATGGTCCAATGGGATTCTTTGAAAAGGAGGTTTTTTCAAAGGGAACGATAAATATTGCTAAGAGTATGGCCCTTGCATATTGGAGAGGAGCCACAACTCTTATTGGTGGAGGGGACACTATGGAAGGAATGAAAAAAGCAGGTGTCTCTGAAAAAGAGGTAAGTCATGTATCAACTGGTGGAGGAGCTACATTAAGATATCTAGCAGGGGATAGGATGCCTGGATTGTTTATACTAGAATAGAACTTGAAAATTCAAGGAGGAATTTTAAGAATCATTTTCTAAGGCTAGTGGGTCATCTAAGTGATTAAATTCTTAAATTATTCATTATTATAATTATTTATAAATTCATCAATATTTTCCAAACAATGTAATACCATACTTTTACTTCTCTTTATAATCCAGTAAGGAAATTCAGCAGGAGTAAATATATGCTGTTCTCTAAATAAGACCGGTAGATATCCACCATGAGTAAAAATTTGAACTACTACATACTTTTCTGATACACTGGCTATCTCCTCCTCAATACTTACCTCATTCTCCTCTATCGTCCTTCTATACAAAACAACAGGGTGATTATTCTTATTGCTAATTAAAAGTACTTTTTCTATCTTTTCTTCGAATTTTTTGATTATAACTTCATCTAATGTAATTTGGGTATTATGAATAGAATTTTTCTTTCTCTTGCGCAAGTAGTATTAATTAATTAGGAACGAAGGAAATTAAATATTTCTGTTAATAATTTTTAACTAAAGAATAAGCCGTTGATTTCCAAATTGTTATTGTAATAGTATCTTTTACGTAACTATTAGGAATAACATAATTCTTTATATTTATATTTCTTTATATATTAGATTTAAATCCTCAAATGGTTATTAAAGTAGTTTTAGCCCGCCTGTAATTTTATCTATTAAATGAGTTGGTGCTGGCCCAATTCCAACACAAGTAGCAGTACCCGTTTCAAGTTGAGTTAATCCAGCATCTATAACAATCGCAGTTGCTAAGTTACTAAACTGCCCTAGCTTATGAATTGTCTCTAATTCCTTTATTGAATTAACTTTTAAAATTATTTTGGGTTGACCTACATTAAACCATTCCTTAAACCATTCAAAATTTTTATTTCTGGCTTTTTCACTTGCTAATATTGCAGCATGGGCTACTTGAGCAGCTAATTTCCCACTTCCCATTTTCAAATCTTTTCTCACTATTATGACCTGTTTTATTTCCATGAAAAATACATTTTAATTATTAATATTAAAGTAATTTTATAGTATCATGGAAAAAAAATTTGATTCCATTGTTGTTGGTGGAAGCATTTCAGGATTATTATGCGCTAGAGAAATTTCCAAGTCTGGTCTTTCTGTTGCTGTATTAGAAGAAGATTATGAAATTGGTACTCCCGAGCATTGTGGGGGTTTAGTTAGTCTTGATGGATTAAAAAAGTTAGGAATAATTCCATCAAGTAAGGCAATTTTAAATGAAGTAAATAAAGCGAAAATTGTTTCCTCTACTAAAGGATTTGAAGTCTGTACAAGTAGAGGAGAAATAATAGTTCTAGACAGACGAGAACTCGACAAACAAGTGGCATTTCAAGCTCAAAAATTCGGAAGTGAAATAAGAACAAGGAGCCTAGTAATGTCAGTTAATTACGATAAATCCAAAAAAGAGTTCGTAATCAAAACTAAAGATAACGTTTACTATTCCCAGTTTTTTATCGATGCAAGAGGCATAACATCTCTAATAAATAATCATAATCGAGAAGGTGCTTTACAATCAGCACAATATGAGATTTATGCAGATTGGATAAGTCCAGATGAAATACTTGTAAAATTTGATAAAGAAAAATTCCCGGATTTCTTTGCATGGATCATCCCCAGCGGAAATGGTAAAGGCAAATTCGGAGTAGCCGGGAGGAAAATAAATACATTAAAAACTTTGGAGTCCTTTATTGAAAGTTTTGGTTCTAAATATTCTATCATAAGGAAAATTTATGCGCCAGTTTGGATAGGAGGACCATTAAAAAAATTTGTATATGATAATACAATAATCATCGGAGATGCAGCAGGCCAAACAAAACCTACTACTGCTGGAGGTATATTTTCCTGCGGGATGGGGGGAATTTTGGCTGGTAAAAATATTGTCCGCTATAAAAAAAGAGTTGTTAATTCATTATTGAATGATTATGAGAGAGAGTGGTTTTCAATATTTGGTAAAGAGTTCCAACGAATGATTTTTTTTAGGAAGATAATGGAAAGATTAGACAACAAGTCACTTGATGCCGTTTTTTCTATTATTTCTGATGCTGATATTTTAGAGATGTCAAGATCTGCTAATTTTGATTTTCATAGCTTTGCTTTATCAAAGATATTAGGATCAAAAAAAGCTATTAAATTAATAAGTACTTTGTTAGGAAATGAATTTAGGCATTTGCTAAATTAAGCAAGATATAAATTCGGTGTTTTTTCAATAGAATTAAAATGTCAACGTTGCAATTGCCTGTGTGTTCATCATGTAATCGACCTATCATGCCAAATGATGAATGTGTGAAATTTTATTGTCCAAATTGTGGGTATGTATTACTGTGGAGATGTCAAAGCTGTAGAGAATTTGCCAGACTATATAAATGTGTTAACTGTTCTTTCGAAGGCCCTTAAAATGTCAAGACTGATCGCTCGAATTAAAATTCTTCCATCAGAAGCTGACACAGATCTAGATGCGGTGATTTCTAAATTAAAGTCCAACATCCCAAATGGAATGGGTTTAGAAAGATACGGAAAAGAACCCATTGCTTTTGGACTTAATTCTTTAATATGTGATTTTAGTTTGGATGATATAGAGGGCCAGATGGATTCTCTTGAAGAATATATAAAAAAAACTCAAGGTGTTAGCGAAATTCAGATTATGAATATAAGTCGAAAATCAGTAAATATCAAATAACCAATGATTGCAACCATGAAGATATTTTAATATAATTGCAAAAACCTATTTTAATTAGTGTATGAGATATCCTATAAGAAATATTGTTTATGAAAAAATAAAACAATCTAACACATTGACTGATTCAGAATTAAGTTCAGTCCTTGCCAAAGATGGAATAGAATTGGGCCTTCCTGAAATAAATAAGATACTACTAGACCTGGAAATCTATGGCCTTTTAAAAGTTTCTTGGATAGCCAAAGATAAGAAGAGGATAGAACTGATTAAATGATTGAACAGTTTCGACGGAAATGTAAGACCTGACTCTTTTCTTAAATTCTATAATATAAAAGGGCATCAAATGCAATTGCAATAAATATTATCACAAGATAGGGAGCAGTTACTTTGTATGCTTTCCACGCAAATTCTGGAGTAGGATTCTGAGTTAATTTATAATGATAAATGAGCATGAGAGTACCCGAAACTAAGGCTATGGTAGTATATAAAAGACCTAATCCGAAAAAGTACAAGGAAAGGGAAAATGGAAGCAATATCGCTGTATTAATGAAGATATATTTAGCAGTCCTTTGATTACCTATTAAAACAGGTAACATGGGAACATTGACACTTGCATATTCTTCTCTTGTTTTTATTGCTAAACACCAAAAGTGAGGAGGGGTCCACATAAAGACTAGCCAACCCACTAAGAATCCTGTTAAATCAATTGTTCCAGTTGTAGTTGCCCATCCTGCCATTGATGCAGCACTTCCAGCGAATCCTCCTATTACAATATTAGATGCATGTGACCTTTTAAGCCAAACGGTATAAATTATAACATAGAAAAATATTCCCAAAGCAATCATAAATGTAGCGACAGGATTTAATGTAAACCAGGCAATTATAACGGATATTATACTGAGTGACAAACCATAAAGTAGAACATTCTTTGCCGATAATTTACTACCAGGAATTGGTCTTTTAGCAGTTCGTACCATGGATTTATCTATATCCCTATCATAGTAATGGTTCAATGCACTTGAACCCATGGATGCAAGTGCTCCTGCTAGAAATAAAAAACCAAGTTGCCAGAAAGATACATCCCAAGGAATTGATGGTGTAGTATCAAACCTGGTTGCGCCTAGCAAAGAGGTTATTGCTGTTATAACCAAAACGACAACAATACGCGGTTTTGAAACTTCAATATATGATTTTATGTCCACTGCATTGGATCTCCAAATTTTATTTACATGTCTTGGATTTATTTTATTCGTTAACCAGGTATTGAATCTTATAATATTTCGATAAATATTTCATATGAACATATGGTGTAAAGGTTAAAATTATAGCGAAATTCTTCAACTCATAAAGCATGGCAGACTGGGACTTGTTAACGCCAGGCATTGGATTGACCTCTATAGGGATTGTAGGTGTATTTGTTTCTCTTTCTGGAATTGCAAAAACATTTCTTGATGGGATGCATGCTGTTTCTCTGCTTACGCTTTTGATAGGTATGGTTTTTTTGACGCCAGGTATTTTTAAAGATGGATTTCCCTCTTCTCGTAAAGCGAAATTAGGATCTTTTATAACCTTAGGAGTATTGATTATAATTGGGTTAGTTGCTGCTATCTTTTCAAGTGGACAAACACCGTCAATATTTGTTTACATTGGAATACTAATCCTTATTTCTGTACCTGCAGCAGCTGTAATTCTTGGACTCTATAGAAATAGTTCAAGAGTGAAACTTTATCTTGCATCATTTGTTGTGGCAGTTATAATAGGTATTATTTCTTTTTCTACACTCGGTATGCAGCTCCAAAATCCAGAAGCTGATTCACAAGAAAAAAAGGAAGGATTGCCCGCTCAAAAAACTGAAAACGCTATCGATATAACAAAATTAGCTAAAGTTAGTATTCTTGCAGGATCTTCTGCCCAAGGCAATCCCGCTTATGATCCAGCTCAATTAGTAGTCAAGAAAGATTACATAGGTATTAATTGGGTAAACCAGGACAATGTCCCCCATACAGTAACTAGTTTCAAAGATGATGGTAAATCATTTGACTCTTCTATTATAATGGCAAATGCTAACTATACTCTTTTGCTTTCCGCTCTTAAAGAAAAAGAATATGACTATTTCTGTACTATACATCCATATATGAAGGGGAAATTCCAGTTAGAATAAAAATTTTCTTCATTAATTACTATTATAATTAATTTTTGTATTTTCTCTACTATCAAAAGTATATATATTAATAAATTATCATTTTATTATCTAACAAAAACTAGGATATTATTTTCTCTTTGTATTGTTATGGGATATAAAGAATACCTGCTTTTTCTTTAATGTATGGAATATATACTAATCCATCATAGCCAATTAGATGCTCTAGAGAAATTAGCAGTAACAACATTACCCAATGAATCTTGTGCCATATTATTAGGTAAAAAATCTAAAACCAAATCAATTGTTCAACATATTTTACCTATGAACAATTCCTATCATTCATCGATCGAATTTAATATCGATTCTGATGATCTATATGAGGCATATAATAAAGCTAGAAGAATGAATTTAGATATTCTTGCCATTTTTCACTCACATCCTGCTAAACCCATTCCTTCTACTAAGGATAAAATCTTTATGTTGATTAATCCTATTATTTGGTTAATATACTCAACTTCTTCTCATACCTTTAAAGCCTTTATAATTGACAAGGAAGACGAAATCAAAGAAATTAATCTACTTTCAATTAAGGATTAATTCTGTAAGGATCTCTGGGATATAATACAACTTCTCTGACATTCATCGACCCAGTTAAACACATCATCAATCTATCAAGACCCAAACCACAACCAGCGTGGGGGGGCATTCCCCAATCAAACACCTTTAAGTGGTCTGAGAACATAGATGGATTTAGACCCTGTTCTGATAATCTGTTTCTGATTTTAGATGGATCATGTTGTCGTGTTCCCCCAGATATTAATTCTAAATAACCAATTTGTAAGTCAAATGAATCAGAAAGAAAAGGATCTTTTTCATTTTCAAGAATATAAAAGGGTTTTAATTTTAAAGGCCAATCTGTTATAAAATAAAAACCAGTATGTAATTGTCCTAGTTTTCTTAAAGAGGAGTCCGATAAATCATCTCCATATTCCACACATTCACCATTTTCCTTTAGTTCTTCAATACAGGAAGAATATGTTAGTCTCTCAAAGTTTGTTTTCATCGACTTGTTTACAAATTCATTTTTGGTATAGTCTATCAAACCTGAATCCTTTATTCCCTGAATTACTTTTTTAATTACTCGTTCCATTATTTCCATTATATCGTAATAGTCTAAAAAAGCCGCTTCAATATCTACACTATAAAATTCTGTTAAATGCCTTACCGTATTTGATTTCTCTGCTCTAAAATATGGTGCTATTTCAAAGACACGATCCAATGCTAATATAAGTTGTTCTTTATAAAGCTGAGGACTTTGAGCAAGATATGCTTTATTCTTGAAGTAATCAAATTCGAATAAATTTGCACCTCCTTCACTGGCACTTCCTATAATCTTTGGTGTATTAACTTCAAGAAAAGACATTTCCCTTAAAGTTTTTCTTATGATTTCTAAAGCAATTGATCTTATAACAAATAATTTTGAAACATTTTCATTTCTTAAATCTAATGCTCTTGCATCCAGTCTCTTATCAATTGCGGATTCTAAACGTCCCGTGGGATCTATTGGAAGAGGATGGCTAGAATGATAAATGTCTCCAATTTCTTCTAATTTTAATTCTACTTTCATTTCTTTTGCCTTGCTTTTTTGTAACTTACCGGAGAGCAAGATAGAGCTTTGTCGCTGTAAATCTCTTATTTGTGGAAACTCTTTGGGATCAACTATTACTTGAATTGGTCCTGTTATATCCTTAATTAATAAAAAAATTATTTTTCCAATGTCACGAATATCTTCAATCCAACCACCAACATTTACTGTATGTCCTAGTAAATTTTCATTTAATTCTTTAGCCAAATGGGTTCTCTTCATTTTTTTCTTTCTATTGAATTTAGTCCCAACGGTTTATTTCAATTTTTTCCATATGTTAAGGGTTAATCTATATATTCTACAAGCAATTCAATATTTCTAATTTCTTTTGCGATTTTCGTAACAAGTTGTGTATCCAGATTTATATTTTGATTTTTCTTATTGGATATTATTATTTTTGTAAGTTTATTTCCATCAGGCAACCAGACTAAATTAATTGAAACAATCTTTACAGGATAGATTAAATTTTCAATAAATCTTCTTTCTGTGGCACCACTTTCAATGAACCATACACTATTGTTAAATCCTTTTTTAATATAATTTAACAATTCCATATTCGAAC
>JAICEO010000041.1 GCA_025924135.1 Nitrososphaeraceae archaeon
ATAAAGCATGCGGAGTAGTCGTTTCTAGTGCCTATGACAAAATATGGATAATAGATGGTGCAGTTAACTTGAAAAAATATCAAATAACAAAATCAAAGGTAAACTTTTACAATGGATCAGAAATTATTTTGAAAATACCAAATTTTCTGATGCAAGAATACGAATATTAATAAATATTAAGATGATATTGTTATTTTTATCGCTATTATAATGCTCTTAATAATAGATTTAATATAATTTAATTTTCACTTAACAAAAATTCAACAATAAAATCATTACAATCGATTTTAACAAAATTCGATAAATTTTTTTAATATTTAGAAAAAGTAATGGCGAGCTAATAAAAGGCTAAATGAGTGTATATAATTTATGTATCTTATATAATTATAATGTCAACTAAATTTCATGACAGAAAAGAGGCAGGATTATTGCTTGCTGAAAGACTAAAAGTATATAATAGAAATACCTTTGGCTCAGAAGAAGAAGAAGCAAAAAAAGAGTCTTTTATTGTTATGGCCATTCCTCGTGGAGGTGTTATTTTAGGTGATATAATTGCGTCAGAACTCCATATAGAGATGGATATCATTATATGTAAAAAAATTGGAGCACAAAATAACCCTGAACTTGCAATTGGTGCTGTAATGGCTGATGGAAGCTATATCCTCAATGAGGAGATAGTTAACAGAATTAATACATCGCAGGAATATATCTCTAAACAAGTAGAAATACAAAAAAAAGAGATTGAACGTCGATTAATAGAATTTAGAGGTTATAAAGAATATAATAATAATAATAAACTAAAAGACAAAGTAGTCATATTGGTAGATGATGGCATTGCAACTGGAGCAACAATGCTTGCTGCTGTTAAATGGTTAAAAGAAAAACATTATTGTAAAAGATTGATTGTTGCTGTACCTGTAGCACCACTAGAAAGCAGTATATTAGAAAAACTGAATCAAATTGCAGATAAAGTAATTGTTATTTTTACTCCATATGACTTTGCTGCAGTAGGTCAATTCTATGAACACTTTGATCAGGTAAGTGACAAAGAGGTTAAAGAAATTATGAATAAATATGGTTTTAATTCACCACAGGTAACTTAACTTAACTTAACTTAACTTAACTCTTAGTTTTGATCTTATTGTTATTATTTATAGCCGATTATAAAAAAATTGTACAAAGAAAAAAATCTTATTGTAATTTACTACTGTTATCATCAACCTCTTGTATTATTTTAAATTATATAATAAATGGTGAGAATTTGTGGAATTATTAAACTAATAGTGAACTTCTATTACAATAAATCAAATAAATTATTCTAAATATTGTAATAATTAGATCAAAGAATAATATAACATGTTTTTAATGTTGAATTATCATGAATCAATCTGAATACCCCTTCATCCTCTAATTTGAGATTACAGGAAAACAGCAAATGATAGAAACACTAAAGGCTCCTATTATCCAAATGGGAAAAAATTTGGGAATTGAAGTAACAGAGAATTATGATCAAGGTGCGGGTCCGTGAAGCATTAATGTCTTGTCTATTGTCTATAGGAAGTCAAGGTAATGCACGTACTGTAAATTTGAAAGCATTTACCTATGAAGATGCTACTAAAATAATGGAGAATATACAACAATAATCTCAATATCATATAATATATTTATCACAGATTAGATATTCTCGTTTTTTAAAATTCTAAAGGGAAATTTAAAAAAAGATATTTTGTATAATCTTTACATTGAATAAAAAAATTCCATTAATTGTAGGAATCCTTATTTTTGATGATGTAGAGATCTTAGATGTTGCTGGACCTTTTGAGGTATTTGCTGTAACTCGTTTAAATGATGAGAAACGACTACAGCAATCATCACCATTTAAAGTATATTTGATATCTGAAACAAATAAACAAATTACAGCAATTGGTGGTCTACGATTAACTCCTGACGTTACAATTACTGAATGTCCAGAATTGGATTTATTGATAATACCTGGAGGATGGGGTACACGTAAAGAATCAAAAAATAAAATTCTTGTAAACTGGATTAGCAATCAATTTACTAATGATAGATTGATCGCCTCAGTTTGTACTGGATCTAGTCTTCTTGGAAAAGCAGGCTTATTAGATGGACGAGACGCAACTACTCATTGGCGAGCTTTTGATTTTCTGAAAGAATCGGCACCAAAAGCACGGATTCTTAAAAATGTCAGATTTACTTTGATTGAACCCATATTTACATCTGCAGGTGTTTCGGCAGGAATAGATTTAGCTCTTCGTATTGTAAGTCACTTTTTCGGTACTGAAATAGGACAGGATACTGCTCGATATATGGAATATCCTTATCCTAATAGTGACCAACGATAATATATTAATGATTTTGTTAATTCAAATAAGATTAAAAATGAATTAAAGTTAAATGGATAACTAAATAGAAGTAGTAAATATACTAATACATTTTTAGTTCTATTATTGTTTATAATATTCAAACGGCAAATTAACTATAAAGGACATGAATCAATATCATAAAAGATTTTATTTTCATGGAAAAACAGTTTCAGAATTAATTGATAAAGTAAATGAGTTTACAAAACGATACAGTGTTGGAAACATCTTTGATGTATCTATAAGGGAAATATTAGACAAACAAATAGAAATCCAGAAAAATTATGATAACGTAGAATTTCGTAATAATAATTCTGATAATAGATTAAAGACTACTATTTTTAAATATTCTTATTATGCGATAGTACTTATTTTAATAGAAGAATAAATAAAAAATTTATGTATATGAATTATTATATGTCTAATCTTAATTATTTCGCCCTTTTTCATTTCTTGTTTCTCTAACCTTAATAGCTAATTCATGTGGTTTAGCCGACCATTCGTTTATCTTCTCTCTTATAATATTAAAACTTGTTTCAGCACGTCTTCTTACAAAACCATCGATATCATATTGAGCAACATCAATTAATGCATTTATAATTTGAAATATTTTAGGATCAATTGTAGTGCTGAATTTAGCATTATCATCAGCCAATGCCGTGCATGCATTTATTTTAATCTTTCGTCGTCTATCATTCAACAGCTTTAAAAGCTGATCAAATACCTTTTGATTAATATTATTCAAATTTTTGTTATCATCTTTCATATACAAAAACTTACCCAATGCAGAAGTAGCTGTAGACCTAATAAAATATTTGTTATATTCTTCAGTATTATTAACTAAAAAATCGGCTATACTTGTAACAATATTTTTATTAATATCATTTGATAATTCTTTTAAACCGTTAATTGCTCCTGTAGCTACAATATTTTGAAAAGTATTATCATTATTAATTAGCTTCATAAGACAAGGAATTATTCTTTGGATCTTTATGTTTGAAGGTAAATTAATACTACTTTTTCCTATTGAAGTAGCTGCTGTTGATTTTACAAAATCATTTTGTTCATAATTTTCGTTATTTATCAAAGGCTCAAGCAAATTAATTGATTCTTCTCTTTCGAATCTACCAATATTTTTTATTATTGATTGCTTAATTTCAGAATGCAATTTATTAAATAGTTTAATATCTAATAGAAACATTTTCAAAATTTGGTATGCAGCATCTGATTTTACAAAATCATTTTTATCGAAAAAAGAACCTATAGTATTAGCAGCTTCTACCGATACTCCATAAAAATTATCGTTTATAATTACTTCTTTTAAATCAGAGACTATATCTTTTGAATAGAAATTCTTAAGCAGACGTACTGCATCTATTCTCTCAATTATTGTTTTTCCATTATGTAGTTGATTTTTAAGTAAGTCTTTTATTTGAATTACTCTTTTCTCATCTATTACCTTGATCGATTTTACTTTTTTAAGAATTTTAAATTGTGGATCTATTGATACCCATTCTATTTTGCTATTTTTTTGCATATGAAAAATATGTTCTGTTATTTTCTTATTGATTTGAATTGTATTTATCTGCTCCTCTGTCTCTCCCTTATCATTAGAGGATATCAATTGTATTTCCAGCGGAAATTCAAATATGTTAGAAGTATAAGTATTATCATTTAATTCTTGGGATTGTATGATTTTCACCTTTAATCTGGTGATCTTATTTTCATGGTTATCCTCCCTATTGTTATTTTCGAGGGAAAACTCTACATCAAGCTCGGGATGTCCTTTTCTATAAACCCACTGATCAAAAAAAGAATACATATTTTTGCCTGATATTTCTTCAATTATTTTTTGAAAATTCTCTGTTTCTACGGTCTTCTTCTTGTATTTTTCAATATAGACCTTTAAACATTTTTTAAATAAATCTTCTCCTATATGATTGCGTATCATATGTAAAATACATCCTCCTTTCTCATAGGAGTGAGCATCAAATAATTCATCCGGGTGCTTATAGATTTTCGTTACAACTGATCGTTTATAAAATTTATCTACCTCTTCAAAATACTTGTCTGCATATTTTAATAAGTTTAAGTAAAATTCATTAGTTCCTCTACTTTTTTCCCAATAAAGTAATTCACAATATGTAGCAAATCCTTCATTAAGCCATATATGTGACCATTCATTACAAGTTACCAAATTCCCCAACCATTGATGAGCTATTTCATGAGAAATGAGAAAAAGATCATGATTATAGTCAATTGCAGTTTTTTTATCATGTAAAATATTTCTTGTTAGAGTAGTACAACTATTATTTTCCATGCCCCCAAATTCAAATTCATCTACTGCAACCTGGGCATATTTTTCATAAGGGTATTTAATATCAAAGTAATTCTCAAAGAATTCTAATATTTGTGGTGTTTCTGAAAAAGTTAATATCGCGTCTTCTTTTGGTATTTCATTTGGCCAATAAAAATATAAAGGAATAGTATGAAATTTACTTTTCATTTCTGCAAATTTTCCTATGACAACTGATACGAGATAAGCTGGAATAGGATTTTTTTCTTCCCATTCCCAGGTTATTATATTTTTTTTATCATCAATTTTTTTTGAAATTAATTTACCATTTGAAATTACTATATAGTCTTGTTGAGATTTAATTTGTAGATTTACTGGAAATTTCATGTTAGGATAATCTAGACACGGAAACCAATATCGTGATTCTGATGCCTGCCCTTGAGTCCAAGCTTGTTTTGCCGGAGATTTCTTTTCAACTGTAGATGAAATAAAATGAAATCCATTCTTTGGTTTATTAATAGTAAAAGATCCATTAAGATAATAATAACCAGCAGAATATATGATTGATAAATCAATTGAATTTCCTTTTTTTAAGGTCTCTCCTAATATTATAATTAATTTATCCTCTTTTTGGATTATTTGAAAATCTATTATGCTTATAGCAGATGATGAAACTTTGTGAATCTTTAATTCCGCAACATTAAGGATAATTTCATTTAAATCTTTAATAGCAGTAACTTTAAGGATCTGTTCACAGTTTGAAAGAATACTATTATTGAGATCTGGTTCTATTTTAAGTAACATATTATCTATACTAAATGAGAAGATTGGTGGATTGTGTATAGTGCTACCGGGGTATTGAAATATTTTCTTACTTGAAACGTTATTATTATTAGAATTTACTTTCTGCATATATTATTATATCAATCACATCTGAATATCACATGAAATAATAAAGTTTTCAATTATAAGTGATAGTTTTGCATTATAAGCTATTTGCTATCTTTAGGCCGTAGGTATATTACATCTTAACTCTATTCATGGAAATAGTTGTAATAGTTTTATCGTGGGGGTATTTTTCTTCAATTCTATAATATTATTTATTTATTTTCTCATCAAATAGATTAACAATGAAAAATTTAAATACAATAAATATAATTTTTTGCTGGTCTTGGATGTGTATTATTGTATAAGTGTTAACATACCTTTTTTTCATCTTTTAGAAATAAGGTATTTTATTGAGCTATATAATAAAATTGAGGAATTTATAATTTATAATTAAAATACAATAATAACAACAATTTATTAAATTTAATCAAAATAAAAACATAATAGGAAATATTATCTCAAAAGTAATCACTCTTCATCATATTCGAAAATCACTCTAAAATTTATTTATAGAAGATGTTTCATAATTTTGGTCTATATCACTTTTCGTTAGTTTGAGGGTGATTGATCCATTAATTATACTTACAATGTCCAGCCTTGGAATTTGATATTTAACCTCCTTGTTTTGCATTTCGTTCTTTACAATGAAGGATTTTGCAAATGCAGCTTCAACCTTACCAATTCTAATCCCATCAGATGAATAAACAGTACTGTAGTTTACTTTATCGTCGCTATGAATCTTACCTTCATAAGGATATTCTGACATTTATTATTAATGTAATTCATTCAAAATAAAGATTTAATATAAATTAGTCATTTTAAAGGTTCTAAAATTTTATAAGATTCTTTCTTTATTAGGATCAATCTTCTTTATATTCTAATCGTTTATAATTATGGCATAAATTTATAATATCTAAAATAGACTCTTAGGAGCTTCGATTATTATGTAAAGTAGTTTGATAGGTAAACCAGAGTATTATATTAGTAACTTATTTGAAGTATTTCTAATCAATTTTCTGTTAGACTATAACAAAAGAAAGGGAATCAATATGATTAGAAATTGTTATGTATGGGAATTAACATATCTTGTATTTAGATTTGATTGTTAGAAATTTATTTAATTCTTAGTGAAATCAGAACAGATCCAAAAAGAGTCCTATCGTCATTGAGCCTATTTTGTAGGTAAGCAGATTGTGTTTATTAAACTTAAAATCTTACTGTTAAGTATAGAGTATCAAATTATAAATAAAATATAGAAAATGTATAGATAAATTATAGTATATAGAGAATACAAAGATAAGTGAATTATAGGAAAATACTTCTTATCTTTGGAATAGTCTTAATGAATATAAGATGAAACTTGAAAATACAAAAAAGTCATTTATTAGAAATGTAAAATGTAGTGAAAAAGAAAATCATTTGAATATTTCAATTCCTAAACTGTTAGCTAAAAGACTCCAACTAACCAATAACGATTATCCTAAAATTTATTTAGACGAGACAAACAATTTAATCTTTGAAAAATTAGAGATTTAATTATAAAATTTGAGCAGTAATTCGATAATTTAAAAAAAAGAGGAGACTTGTAAAACTAAATTCTTATCAACTAGAGAAACCAAAGAAAAATATGGTTCATTAAGAGTCGATTCATCCATGTACTAGGGTTATACTACTTTTCTTTGGTTTCATGGTAATTAAGTGAAGAAACAATATCAATCAATTTCAATAGTTTTAATGTATCTTTAGAAATTTTTGCCAATCTTATTGAAGATAGAGATGTGGAGAATAATAACAATATAAGGTAATTAGCCTATTGATTGTTAATCCTCCAATCTCTTAGAATTGGCTGGTTGCTAAGATACTGCGTATAGGAAATTTCCTAATTTGGCTAGTGCCAAAGTATAGTAAATATCGATTTTATTTTACTTAACTTTTATGTATACATTGCAATTAAAAGTATGCTACTCATTATTCTTACTAAAAAGGTAATTTAAAAGATAACTCATTTAATAATAGATTCCATATGATTAGATTAGTTAGCTAACAAATTTCAACAAGAAAATAATTACACTTATGTTTACCAAAATCTAGAAATTTTAAAAGTTTAAAAAATTAGGTAGAATTTTTTATATATTATTCAAATAATCTATTAGATACAATTTAAGTTCATAGTAATAACAAAATTAACCACTATTCCTTCAGAACTAGAAACTTATTTAGCTCCTAATCTTTCTTAGATTCTTCTGAAATTAATTCTTCTATAATCTTACCAGTATTATTAGATTGATTTTGAACTTGTTCTAATTTTTCTCCTACAATTGAATCCTCAATTGTAACAGTAGTAGTATTATCTAATTTGTCATTTGAATTAATATTCATCTGTGCAAAAGATGTTTGTAACGGAAGTATTAAAAACAATGAAATTAGAATTGACTTCTTATTGTATATCAACTTGTTATTGATTATATTCTTTTTTTATATTAAAATTTTTAAAAACAAGATATAACTATAAAAAAACTGAATAATATTCTCAATACTTTTTCTTTTTTAGTTAATTGTCTATTGTCAGTATTGGAAAAGAATTTGGAATAATTGGTTGCAATATTTCATAATTCTGTATTTTTCGAGGACATTCATCTTTTCTTAGGTCAACAGTAAAGGGAGTTTTAAAGAAGGTCATCTTTTTGTAAAAATTCGATGTTTAAATTTAAAGGTATGAAATGGTATGAAATATTTTTTAAACTTCAGTTATAATTATAATATATATAGATGGAAATTATATTACAACCTATCGAAAAAGATATTGCTAATGATATATTGAATTTATTATATGATTCTCTCTCAACAGCATTTAATAACATTAATGTTACCATTGCTCCAACATTGCAAGTCAATATTCAAAACTTTATGAATAGACAAAGAAACCAACTTAAATCACCAGTCTTATTGCATTGGATTTTAGAAAAAATGAAACCAACAAAAGAAATGAAAATCTTAGTTATTTGCGATATGGATGCATATTCTGGAGAATTAAATTTTGTATTTGGTGAAGCCCATTTAAGAGGAAGTATTGCGGCAATATATCTTGCTCGATTAAAACAGGAGTTTTATGATCTTGAATCTAATGAATTGGTATTTTATGATAGAGTTACAAAAGAAGCTATCCACGAATTAGGACATTCTTTTGGTTTGTTTCATTGTAATAATAAAAAATGTGTCATGCATTTTAGTAATTCGCTGTATGATACGGATTTCAAAAATAAAATCTTTTGTAAAAATTGCAAAAAATTTTTATAATTTAATCCAATATCTTGTTATTTGGTAACTTATTTCACATATTATCCTATTGTTTTCGATAGTATATTAAAAATTAATTAAGGCAATAAATAGTATGATTTGAAACTTTTACATAGTAGACTCAGTAACTTTATTATTTATATTACATATTATATTCAGATCAATAATGTAGTTTCCTGAATAAATGACTATGTAATATAAAACTTTACATGGAAACATATTTTCTTTATATTTTTAAATAAACATATTAATGAAACTACTACCTTCAGACTAGATTCAGACTAGCGTAGAAAAAAGGCAGTATCAAAGACACTAGATTTGTGCAGCACCTCCATCAATGAATAGTTCAATACCAGTGACATAACTGCTATCATCTGATGCAAGAAAAGAGACAACTTTTGCAACTTCATCTGGAGTCCCCATCCTCCTTAGCGGAACAGTGCTCACGAGGTCTTTTTTGAGTTGTCTGCTATGTTCCTCATTCTGCATCAAGTCACTCAATGCCTTTGTGTCGATCTGACCTGGACTGACTGCATTGACACGGATCTTGCGGCGTCTTAGATCGACTGTCCATGTTCTAGCGAAGGAACGTACAGCGGCCTTGCTTGCGCTGTAAACACTAAATCCTTCAACGCCTTTGGATGCAGCAATAGATGAATTTAGAATAATGGAACCACCATCATCCTTAAACAATGGAACCGCCTTTTGCACAGTGAATAGAAGCCCTTTGACGTTGACACCGAATGTTTTGTCAAAGTGCTCTTCAGAAATCTGCCCTAATCTGGCGAATTCCCCGAGGCCGGCATTGGCAAACAGAATGTCGATGTGTCCCTTTTCTTGCTTTACTATAGAGTACAACCGATCAAGATCTACAAGGTTTGAGACATCACCCTGAAGACCCATGACATTTTTACCGATCTCTGATACTGCTGTATCAAGTTCATGTTGTCGTCGACCAGTGATGAATACATATGCACCGTCAGTAACGAAACGTTTTGCAGTGGCAAGGCCTATACCACTATTTCCGCCTGTAATTACTGCGATTTTTCCTTCAAGTTTATTCATTACTATACTTGTATTAAGTAATTTTTAAGCTTATGAGTTTTAGGAGTTAATGGGATAGTTTGTTGCTTGTTAATCTCAAGTTCCACATTTAATAGAGAATGACCATGCAAAGTAATACTGAATGATTAAATCTGAATTAAAATAAAATATATATTTTTTAAAATATGAAATTATATTTGCCAATTCTAATATTCATAGCTAAATTTACATATTACAATAACGTATTATAATATATGGATATGTCTAGTTGTTGTTCTAATTGTGGCAGGAAGAGTCAGGATTATCTTATTTTCTGTCGTGTGTGCAATGACTATTATTGTTCAGAGAAATGCCATTTTGAAAACCATAAACTGCAATATCAGAAATTTTGAATGGAGAATAATAGTGTTAAAAAATGCATTAACAAATAACGACAATGTCTTAACTTTAAAAAGGCATAGATTTTTACAATCTATATATCTCCACAGACAACTTCATTCAACCTAATTTTGCATTCCCTTATTTTCCTTATCAATTTTTCCTTCATTAGGAAGCGATTAGACTCTTGGGTAAAGTGAGGGGGGAAGGATCAAACGGTTTCAAATAATATAACATTATCATCACTTAAAAATTATGATCAAGTGAATGTGTAAAACCAGATACCGCTTTTATGTTATTTAGATAGGGACAAAAGAAATTAATTATAGGTGAGAAAAAGTCAGATAGACAAATAGGTGATAATCATGAAGGATATATGATTTAGAGATCTATAAATAACTCCACTCTATTAGATGGTGGTAATATAAATATAGTATGATATAATTGGAAAAATATTATTCGATTCGATTACAAGTAAATTAATCTACAGAATTGACAGCTATCTATAATTGAACTTAAGGAAATTTAATAGCGAAATAGAACAGTCTACTGATTTTGATACAATTTGTAGTTAGAAAAATATTCATCAATACATATAAATTTGATATATATTTATACTTCAAAGATTCAATTTACTTTTTTATATACGGATTATTTGTTACAATTTTTTAACACAAAAAATCTTATCATTATTATGTTAATGACTTAATTATATAAATTACTTTATAATGTAACCATGATAATAAAATAGTTTAGTAATGTTTTTTTTATATTAGTTAATCGTCTTAATCTTTTTAATATTTATAAAATATTGTACTTAATTATGTTAGGCACTATCTATTTTATTTACTAATATACTTTATAAGATAAATAAAATAAATACTATTATGAGTTATGGATATGAGATGGATACTGGAGAAAATCAAGGTCTTTCAAATAGACAACTAGCATTGATATTTGGGATTAGTATAGTAGGAATTTTTATAGTATTTGCTTTATTTATTTTTCCGATACACAATCTATTCCGTGAATCCATTACCGAACAAGTCACAGTAATCAGTAAAAGTGATGGGGAATGTGTTGTTAACAGCCAAGATCATCCTAGAGGAATTTCTAACTGTAACTATGATGTAGGTGATAAATTGCAGATTACATACAAGTATGGAACTGCTCCAATCGAAACACACAAGAAAATAAATTAAAATTAGATATAGATATTTTAATTTTCAAATTGTATCTATCTCATAATATGATTATAATATACTATTAACATGTTAAACTAATGATTATTTTATTATATTAAAGGGTGAATTTACAAAATAATATTAGATAATATAATTCAAAAATTGTTACTTCATGTTTATCGATAATAGAAAATATTTCCACAAGGTACAATATAAAAAATCAACTAACTTACATGCGTTACTACTATATACGAGAATTTGTTATAGGAGCCTTATGGTGTACCGTATTAAAAAATTTCTCATCACCTCCTATCTTTACACAGGAAAAACTTACCCTATGAACAAGGGTTAAAAATAAGCGAATATTACTAGACAAAATATCAAAGTTATCTTTGGATGAATAAAAAAAAATAATTGCAGAATACCCTAATCATTATCTAATTAAATATGCTATTTAAAATGGTTAAAGATGAAATCAGAAGCTTCTTTTGCTATATTATGGCTATCACCAACCTATCTTTGGTTTTTTTGATTTGGAATTAAATAGAATTAAATAAAATTGTTAATATTGTATCTATAGTAAAATTGTCATCATCAAATTTTGACGATATTGTTAATAAAGAAAAAATAAAAAATTTAAAAATTCATATAGATGAAGTTAACAAAATCGCTAATAAAAAGAATATTATTCATAAAAAAATCCAACTTTGGACAAATGATAAAGCAAATGAGTATGCTATATGTTTATTATTTGATTCTGACCTAAAAAAAGATAATTCACAATTTATAGCATCAACGAATCGTAATGAGAAATACGTACGTCCAATTGCAGAAACTGATAATATCAAAGACCTACAACATGGATGGGATTATACCTTAAGAGAAGTAATAGAAAATTATAAAAAAAATAGATATCAAAAAATTAGTGGAAATGATCTTCAATCCATCAAACTAATTCCTTTTTATAAATGTACATATTGTAATAAAGAACTTTCTAGTGAAGAAGAAAAAAAAGAACATGAATTATTATGGCATATCTAAAAATACTTTTTAATTAAAATAACTTCAGTAATAGAATATTCTTTTTATACTATATTATTATATAAATTCTAATATTTATTATTAGTCTTCTTCATCACTTCCTCGAAAAATTGCATGAAAAAATGCATGTTTCACTTGACGTTTGATTTTTTGTTAAAATGATTCTAACTATCAATATCAAATTTTATTACTTCAATTGATTGATATAACATTATTTATAAAAAAATTTCCAATACTTGAAATTATAATTTCTGTGGAGTAGTGACTAACTTTCCAAATAATTGTGATTCCATCATTTTTATGTGACCCATTACCATATCTCCAAAAGGATAAACTGTATCTATTATTGCTTTTATTTTTCCTTTACTTGTCCATTTGATTATTTCTTCTAATCCACCACGTGTTCCTTGAGTAGCTCCCATAAGATTTAATCCTCTAAAGAAGAGATATCTCAAATCTATTTCGGAATCATATCCTGTTGTAGCTCCAGTAGATACTAAAGTGCCTCCCATATTCAAGAGACTAACTTCTTTTGGAAATACAGATTTTCCAATATGTTCAAAAATAATATCTACGCCTTCTCGATCCTTTGTTAAATTTCTAACCTTCTTGTACCAATCAGGCTCTCTATGATTTACAACATGATCAGCACCTAATTCAAGACATTTATTCATTTTTTCTTTGTTACCTGCTGTTGCAATAACATCACAATTGAATAACTTTGCAATCTGAATACCTGCTATTCCCATACCACTTCCACCTCCCATAATCAAGACATTTTGCCCAGGTTGAATATTAGCTCTAGTAACTAACATGTGCCATGCTGTCAATCCAACCATAGAAATAGCTGCTGCATCTTCAAATGAAACATTATCTGGGATTTTTATAACATTGACTTCGGGTAAATACGTATATTGAGCAAATCCTCCCCATAAAGGACCAGTTTGAAAACCCCATACCTGTCTTTGAAGACAATCATATTCTTTTCCAGAAGTACACTTTCCACATACTCTACAAGTTAGATTGGCATAGCCGACTATTCTATCTCCTTTTTTGATATCTAAAACATTTTCTCCAACATCTTCTACTGTTCCAGCAATGTCACTTCCAGAAATGTGAGGAAGAGGAATCTTAATTGGATCTCCCCATATTCCCCAGAGATCATTGTAATTATAAGATGCTGCTTCAACTTTTATAAGAACTTGGTTATGCTTGATTTTTGGAATTTCTATATCTTCTATTTTTACAACTTTTCTTGGATCCTTGTTGTGCTCCCGATATACAGCTGCCTTCATTTCACTATAAAAAATACACTATGAAATTTAAAGCATAGCTTTACAAAATATTACAAAAATTACCATTAGGTATTAGTCTAAACCTAATTGTAGAAACCCTATCAACAAAATTAATTTGAGGTTATTATAATGATTGTATCCAATATAATAGTGAAAGAATAATTGAGATGGAAAACAGAAGATAAAGAATATAGAAAAATTTTTAAATGTTAATTTAGGAACGTGAAGACCTAATTATTATTTCCATTATCAATGAGATTACATAGACCTATCAAATTACCAAGCTACAATTTTTCATATGAATTACTATGCAATAATAAAACATTCTAATAGTTTATTCATTTCGAAATCTCAATATCTCCTCAAACCACGCTTCATTGTTGGCAATTCTTTTTAGCACATTATCTCTCCATTTGGCTTCATCCATGCTAAATATTTTTTTAACAAATAAATCATAATCTTTATCAGTCCAGTCATTCTCTTGCTTAGTAAAATTTATTTCAATATTACGTTTTCCAGGAAGTTTCAATACCCGAATAAGAGAATCCTTTTCTTTTGAATAATTATCTAATAGTCTTTTTATTACATCATCAAATGTTTCTTTCACTTTTCCAATAGATTGAAGTTTTTTATGTGTTTCATCACTGATCTTTACAGATTTAAAAACTACAGGATATTTCACAGGGAAATTAATTATCTTCCTTTATTTAATATTTTTTTCTTATTAAAATACAATAACAAAAGCTCCTTTACCTTTAAGAATGTCATTGCATTATATAAAAAATAACAAGATGATTCAGTAATTATGAAAACTCAATTATTAAAAATATTAGAATATGAAAATTCTATTCTTGATTCCTTTTACAATACAAAATTAAATAAATTGTTTGTATAATCAACTTAATTTTTTAGTAACCCTACTACAGAGAAAATAGGAAATATTAATAATATTTTAGGTCTCATAATATAATTTATCTATTTATATTTTTTGAGAGTATCACCTACCATACTCTTTGGTTATACTCTTTTGTCTTAAAAAATACATGAATATAAATCCAATATAATAATCACTTGGAATATCTCAAATTCTAATTATTATAAAATTTAGTTACATAAAGAGTAAATTTTTTGATTATCTATAATATATTTAATTATAAAGTCTAATAATACTAGATAATTTCATTTAAATGTTGTATTATCTAGGTATATTGGATTCTATATTAAACAAGTTTGCTACTTGTTCTTTAGTAAAAGCATAATCCCATACTTGTATATCATTTAATTGTCCAGTATAGTTTCCATTTATTATTCCCTTTTCAACTAGAGAATTTGCTCCCAATCTGATGGGTTGTTTTCCAGTATTATCAGGTGTTGTTCCTATCTTTGGTATGGTAGTTGCAACCTCTACACCATCTATATATAGTTTTAACAGGTTTGGCCCATCATCAAAAGTTAAAACTGTATTATGCCATACTCCATCAGCGTAAGACCCTTGAGAAGTAACAAAAAAATCATCTCCATTAGGAGTCTCAAATCCACCTGAAACTTTTTCTCTATTGTTAAGCCATATTCCATAATTAAGATTAAATCCTGGTCTGTCACTTCCAAATCCCCCTTTATTTAGTAAATAAGCATTACCTATTTCTCCAGTAACATTCATTGCTGTATTAAACCATACCGATACTGTAAAACTATTTGGACTAATATCGAGACTATTTACGACATCTGTATAATTAATCCCTGTAAACTCTATTATCTTTGCATTCTTAACAACGGGTGAATCATTCTCTTCTTGAGCAAATATCTCTATAGGATGTAAAACACTATTTGTGTAGTTTTCTTGTTCTTTTTCTATTGTTAAACTAAAATATAAAAATAAAACAACAACAACCAAACTAGAACCTATGACAGTAGTTGCTGACTTGTCCATATATGTTAAATAACTTTTTAATTATATTTAGAATACTAAGAATCATTAAGTAACATATAACATAAATTTAACTATAGAATATAATTAAATTCTTCTATTACTAATTTTTCTTTAATAATATTATTCTAATAAATGTTATAGTTTAAAAGAACTTTTAATCTATAATAAAATTTATTCTTTTTCTTTCTTTCTTTTAGTTTGACATATCTATGCGTACAAGTTGTGGAAAAGTAAAGTAATAATATAGAACTTATAGTATACATCACTACCTGTTTACGTTAGAGAATGTATATACTAATTAAACGAGTGAGGTGTTAGGTAGTATGTAGCGTAGCGTAAATTTTATCTCATGTAGATTATATCAATAATACTAACCTCATTCTTAGGTAAAGAAAAGGGAAGACGTCAATGATTTTGACAATTTTGGGGTTAGTGATACTATAACTACATCCTGTAGTATTATAAAACAGGAGATATTTGATGGAAAAATTAAGTTGTATTGAATATATTTTCATCTAAAGTTAAATATCTATTTGAAATAAATATTAATTGTATGGGTTCGGTAATAGATCTTAATGACTGGAGACTAAATTCCATGCAGGGACCAGTTTGTGCAATTGCTGGCTGTCCTAATAAGCCTACAAATCAATGTCCTAAATGTTCAACTTATTACTGCTTTGAACATGTAAAATCGCATTTTCATATGGAAAGTTCTGAAGATAGACAGAACCGATATGATGATATAAATAGAATAAGGTAGGTCTTTTTCTCTATAAATAATAAAATTATTAAATGATATAGAGGATATAAAATTAAAATGATAAATCATTTATAGTATAAGGTTTTGGGTATCAGTATGATTTATAGTTGACCGCTGTTTTCTTCCATTTATTCATTTTTACTTGATAAAAATATAATGTAACGCTACAGTAATTACCACCATAAATGAAACTTTAACCTCGAAGCGTAATATTTTCAATAAATGATTTGTTCAGATCTACAGATCCAATAATATTTCTTACAGTATAAGTTAGCACCATAATTTAGAATTAGACACTAGTTTATATATTACAGAATAGGATATTTTCTTATGAATTTCATAAAAAACATAACTTATGGATTGGTAGGTGGAACATATGGAATAAGTGGTTTAGGCGTGATCGATGGTGGTCAAATATTTGCTATTGCA
>JAICEO010000042.1 GCA_025924135.1 Nitrososphaeraceae archaeon
AAAAAATATTAATAAAATTTTTGTTTTAATAAAGAATACACAAATTAAATAATAAGTAATTTTATCAATAGCTGAATTTAGTAATACTTGTAGTATTCACAATCCCCAATTTTTACAGCGTCTCTTAAAAATCATTTAAATCTTTAAATCATGTCAGTTTAGATTTAGACCTTTGGAGATATGCATAGAACAATTGTTTTTATTACATTATAAATCGAATAGAACATAATTTTGTATTTCTACTCGTAAATATCAAAAAGGTTATATTTATTTAAAATTATTGTCTTTTCTTGAATATAATTGATTGCCCTTTTCAAAATCTTTTAGTGTTCTCTTCTCACAATGTGAATGCTGTGGAGATAATTCCTCCCCAGTAACACATCCGAAAAACTTGTCACCTATTTGTATTTGACCGACCTCTGTGGTTCGATTAAAAACAAAAGGAACATCCAATATATCCCCATTACCATCTTTCTGCTTGTCCAATGCCTGTTCTACGTTTATAGTCTCTACTTTGTATTGACCTCCTATCATTCCTACAACATTAATCTTATCTGCATCTCCTTTTGCGTCCTCAAGGGGAACTTTAACATTAATTTTAACTTCTTTTGCAAGTGGATTTTTTCCTTGTCCACTGAGTTTGTTATAATTAACGCTTTCATTGAATTTGTTTAATGTGTAGAATAAATGAGCCGTATTTGAATCAGGGGATCCTATATTACCCTCATCACAATCATAAAATGAAATTCCACTATTTGCTATATTGTTTTGTTTTGAAATTTTATCATTTACTGCATAGGCGCAGACAAAATATTGATCTGTAACAATAATTGAAGATATATCATTACTCTTATCATAAAATAAATTTAGTACAAGTATATTTTCTTTTATTTTACTTTTATCCTTTACTAAACCGATGTACTGTTCCTTTACTTCTCCATTGACGTAAGATACAAGCTTTAGTTTTTGTATACTTTTATCTACATTGTTTAAATTTAATTTAATTTTTAATTTCATTGTCTCTTTTTCATTTTTAGTATTGTCATCATTATCATCATTATTATTATTGGTAGTTGTGGCAGCTATTTTTTCTATGGTATAAGTACAAGATAATGATAATATTGTGAGTGAAAAAAAGATTAAACAATAATATATGTAAAAATCGGTCTTGTACAATAAATTATTTAGTGATATTTCCTATTTAAATTTCTCTGATTTTTAATTGGTCAAAATTGACCTATGAATATTATAAAATGATTATTTTTTAACGATGGCTAAAAAGAAGAAAATAAGTACAATTGTAGTTAAAGAGGCAGCAAATAGATCTAATCCAGAATAAGGAACAAGAAAATGGTAAAAATTCTCCACCGATTCAAGAGATAGATAAATAGCAAAAAATGCAAAGGCAAAAACAGCATATAAAATCTTTTTAACATATTTTTTTTTATATGCATAAATCGAAAGGGCTAATAGGATACTAGCTAAGCATGCACTTATAAAATAAGTGATCCCTTCCAGATGGTCGAATAGTGAAATCAGAAGATATAAGTTTAATATAAAAATCAAAGTTATTTTCCAGCTTCATGATCAGTTAGTATAGGAAATATTTCTGCAAGCCTATTAGCCCAATTATTCCATAAATATCTATAGTGATTTTTTATTAAATGAATTATTCTTTGCATATTATTAAGATTATAACAGTTTATAAAATACGTTCTAAATACTGTATAATGTGTTTTTATCTTCTTGCTCGAAGTTAATATGCGCATGTTTAAACTGTAAAATGATTATTTATAAGAATTGCTCTTCCCTATCGATGGATGACTTGGCAAATATCGCATACTATGCTTCTTTCTCACACTATTGATTATTAGAAAAAGCCAATATATACCAACAATTTGTTTGTCGAATTATTCGTTAGTACAAATATGTAACTAAGAATATAAGTAGTAATACAATTATGTAACTAAAAAGTTATTTAATATTTAATTGTTTGGTACAACTTATTATGTTAGAAAGTTTTATATGTCATTGTAAATGGATAATCTGCTGTGAGTAAAACTTGTCTTTTATTATTATTTGAGTTTAATCTATTATTGACTGTCTTTATCATAATCACTTTTGATCAAACGTCTTTACCAGTTTATGCTAAGAAATTAGACACTAATGATACAGATATTTTCGTCTCTAGTCTTACCAAGGCTAATGCTACTGAAGGTACGGCCACCAAGGCTAATGCTACTGAAGGTACGGCCACCAAGGCTAATGCTACTGAGGGTACGGCCACCAAGGCTAATCTTATTAAAACAGTCACAGACAAGGAGTTAAAATATTGCTATAAAACTCAATTTGGATCAGTAGGTAATGATGATGGCCAATTTAATAGACCACATGATATTGTCTTTGATTCAAAAGGTTTTTTATATATCAACGACCGTGAATTAAATAACTTCCAAAAGTTTTCACCAGATGGTAAGTTTATTTCCCAGTTTGGGGAGAAAGGCGAGGACATAGGACAATATCTAAGTCCATATAGTATGGTCATGGATTCTAATGATATGATTTATGTTTTAGACCGAGGTAATGATCGTGTTGTAAAAGTAGCTACAGATGGTACTGCTATTGGAGCGTGGTACTCCTATGATGGTAAGATGATCACAGACGATGATGATATACCAAATCCTGAGAAAACAGATAAAAATGTAGTAACTAGTAAATTCTCAAATCCAGAAGCTATGGCAATTGATAAAAAAGGTAACTTTTATTTGACTGACACAGGTAACGATAGAATAATTAAATTTGACAAGAACTTTAAGTATGTTTCACAATTTGGACAAGAAGGCAAAGGACCAGGTCAATTTGACCATCCTCATGGAATAGGTATAGATTCTAAAGGAAACATATACATTAATACATTAAACGAACCACGAATTCAGAAATTTACAAATGATGGTAAATTTATCAAAGAATGGGGAACAAATGGTACGGGCCCAGGTCAATTGACCCTCCCTTTAGAACATTTAAAAGTTGATTCAAAAGACAGAGTGTTTATCGTAGATAGTGCCTCTAATCCTCGTGTTCAAATTTTTGATAGTGATGGGAAATTCCTTACACAGTTCGGGAAATGGGGAGTAGGGAATGGCGAATTTAAAAAACCAGAACATGTTGCCTTTAATTATAAAGATGGAAAAGGTACAGTATATGTGGTAGACAGAGGTAATCAGAGAATCCAAGTATTTCTACCTTGTTAAGAAGTAAAATAAGAAGATAAAAAAAAGGGAATAATAGTGTAAGTAAATAACCATATACTTGTCAAATAAATTGATCTAACTTGATATAAATAATCCTAATTACAATAAGCAACTACCAACTGAAGAAATGCTCGTGTCTTTTTTTAATAAAATATCTATAACTGATTCATTGGTTATCGTCTTCCTTCTTCTAGGTTTTCTTGGTTTAAGTCTATTTTCCTTAAAATATAATTATAATTCTTTTGCAATTCCAACAGATGTTAGCAACAATAAAAATGAATTTAATATTATTACTGCAGCAGATTTTGGATGCTCTCTAAGAGCTCAGGAAAATATTAAAAATATTGAAAAAATGAATCCAGAACTAGTACTTGTTCCAGGCGATCTAAGTTATAAAAAGACAGCTAAATGCTGGTTTAACATGACAAAGCCATTAGACTCAAAAATTAAAATAGCAATAGGTAATCATGAAGACTATGAAGAAGAAGGATCGGATGGCGATAAATTAAAAAAATCTGTAATGGACCATTATGGATTAGAAAAATCATATTACTCATTCAATTATAAAAATGTTCATGTACTAGTACTGGATACGCAACTAGAACTTTCCGTTGATACCTTACAATCATCAGCAGTAATAAACGAAACTTTACCAGGAATATCTGTGGGGAAAGGGAAACAAGTTGATGAAAAGTTGGATCATATAAAGAAAAATCCTGTACTCCAGCGGTATCCCCTAATAGACGTAAAAGATTTTATGGACAAAAACTCAATCGATGTAAAAGTTCCAGCTCTTGAGGATCTTGAAGAAGTCAATGCAAAAGTTCCGCAGTTAGAGGTAGACCAAAAACAATACCAATTTGTACTTAATGATTTGAAAGAAACTAACGAAAATAAAAAAATAGAATGGACATTTGTAATGTTTCATAAACCGATGTATTCCTCTCTTTCCAAACAGTTAGAGGAATATATTATACGGGAGAAATATGAAGAAATCTTTGATAGATATAATGTAGATATAGTAATTCAAGGCCATAATCATATTTACAGCAGAACTTTACCTTTATCAGTCAATAAACAGCAAATATCAGAACCAATAATAGATCAACAGAATGCTAATAGTAAAAATAATAGCATATTTAGAAATCCAAATGGAATAATCTACCTGGTTGTTGGAACAGGAGGTGATGAACTATATACAATAACTGAAAAACCGTATTATGTACAGAATCACTTTGACAAAGGATATGGTTTCGTAGACTTAAAAATCGACGGTAACAGATTAGATGGAATTTTTTATGAAATCAATTTAGATTGTAAAATGAAAATAACAGAAATAAAAAAGAAAGCAACTCTGGACTTTGAAACCTGTAGGCCATCTGCAGGAGGTAGTGATGAATTAAAAATAAGAGATCAGTTTACTATAATAAAATAGACAAACCTATAAAAAATAAAATGATACTAATAAAACAAATTAAAATAAAGAAGCAAATTTACGATAGTGAATTTGGTTCAACAAATACTCGAAGATTTTGATACCATAAATAAAACATTAAATTTGAAATTGTATATAATTAATTTTTTAATCTATAGTAACAAAAACATAAATTATTTTGTTACTAATACTAATGATCTATTAAATATTAAATATAATCTATTTTCTAATGTACAATAAATAGTCTCATATTTATTATCGAGGGAAATAGCAATGATATTCAGGATAAAAGAAAATAGTACAACTCTGTAAATAATTAACTCATTCTTTATATAGTGAGTCTGGTCCTTTTATCTTATTTGTATCACATTATTTTTAAAGTTAAACTATCTAATATTATTCATGCAAAATAGTACATATCATGTAAAATTAAATTATCAAACTTATAGTCAGCCAATTGTTTATCCTCTAATTAATTCCGTTATCTCGAATATAATTGTTGAAAATTAGAGAAATTCTAAAAAAAGGATAGTGAAATAAAAGTGAAAAATCTTGTATTGATTTCTTTCATGATAACAGCATTCTTTAGTCTTATCCTCACCCTTAATCATCTAGTATATGCGCAAGATTCTATAACACATACTCTAGGTTCGCCAAATACTTTTAATATTGCAGTAGCATCAGATTGGGGATGTAAAGGAGATGCTGAGAAAACTGCGAAAAATATCCAATCTCATAACCCTGAGCTCGTAATTGCAGGTGGTGACCTTAGCTATAAAGGATCGAGTGCATGTTGGATGAATATAATTGCACCGTTCAAGGATAAAACAACAATATCGATGGGAGACCATGACTACGATGATACTGTTGGTGGAAAAGTTGGTGCAGTACACGATTATCTAAAACCACTAGGAATGACAAATACCTATTATGCTTTCAACTTACATAACGTACATTTTCTCGCTATTGATCCCTATGTCGCCTATGGTCCTAATACTCCACAGTATAAATATGTCGTAAATGACTTAAAACATGCTTCTACTGACCCTAATATCGATTGGATATTTGTTATAGAACATGTTCCATTTTATACTTCTCCTTCGAAGCATGCAGCTAATTCTACAATCAGAGATGTCTTTCATCCTTTGTTTGACAGATATAATGTTGATTTAGTATTTAGCGGAGATAATCACAATTATCAAAGAACATATCCTTTAATTTATAATTCCAATGATGGCTCCTCTCCCATAATATCAAAAAAAGATCCTCGGAATTATGCAGATGATAAATCTGGAGTGATTTATCTTATAAGCGGCACTGCAGGAAGGTCTCATTATGATATTACCCAACAAGCTCCATTTATTGCAAAGCAAGATGATACTAAATTTGGTTTTCTGAATATTGATATCAAGAGTGACAAGGCAATAGTGGGAACATTTTATGCAAATGAGATGGGGCCAAATTATAACCCTATATCCGATACAAATCACAGAGGTAACATTTTAGACCAATTTACTATTTCAAAATTCACAACAGTCGGGTCTCAAAGTTAAGTTAGGCAATGTAACATTAAATAATGCTTTAATTTAATTTACCTGTAATATAAATATTATAATATTCTATTAGATTAATTGTCTTAGACACACAATTATTTATTTTATTATTTTGAGGAACATTATAGGAAATTTTATATTGAATATAATAAAATATAATTAATCTTTTGTTAAATGAGGATGATAAATTTTTTAGATTTGAAAAGGGTATTATAATTAGAAGAATAATTAATTTACTAATCGATGGACTACATTAAAATTATAAAAAAAAATAATTAAGTAACAAAATTATTATTAGTTAATAAAATATTTAAAAAATATACTACTACGACTCAATTAAGTTTCTAAATGAAATAATTATAAGAAGTTTGGAATACATTTGTAGAATTAAATGGTAACTAACTTCTTTATAAAAATGCATAATTGGGGAAATAATATAAAAAATATATTCTATACTACATTAATATATAAAAATAAAAATATAATACTACTAATTTAGTAGACTAGTCCTGCCTCGTGTGTAACTTCGGATACGTTTTTGTATTCCTTATTGGGTAATTTTTCTATTTTTTGTAGTAATTCCTTATCTGTAGCATTAGCTTTTATAAATTCTACTATTTTTTCTTTATTCGCTGGAAATTCAAGCTCCTTCAGAACTTGTCCTATTGATGCAACCCGTTCATAGTTTTCAACATTTACCTCTTTTCTTTGACCTGGAATACCACCCTGTTCACTTATTACTGCTGCTGTTTCACCAGTGTCTTGTGATCCTGGCACTTGTTCTTGCTTTTCTCTTTCATTAGAACTCATATGATCGTATGTACATCAAAATATATATTGATTGAGTGAATAAATGAAGAAACACATAGGGTTTATAGCATACGTTATACAAGCTAACTCAAAACAGATATGTATCCTTTTTATTTAATATATCCTATATAAATATAAGATGCTAGGCAAATGTGAAAGTTGTGGAACACCAAATGTGGAAGTTAGTTCTTCAAAAGAAAATGGAAAAGAAAAACTATTATGCAATCAATGTAGACCGGCCGACGGAGCCTATGGTTATTGATGGCAATTGACTCAAAAAAGAATAATATGTAATAGTCTAATCTATTATATAATGTCTAGTGTGTTAAAAGTAGTAAGGGATAATTAGTAATGGAACCTTCTGACGTTAAGATTATAGGATTAGAAACAGTTACTGCCGATAATAAGAATTTAGGAAAGGTAATTGCAATTGATTATAAAAAGAAAAACAATTATTTTATAGTATTAAAAAAAAGTGTCTTAAAAGATGAAGAATTTCATATACCTTTTAATTCAATAACTCAAATTTTAGATCAGGAATCAAAAATTATCATTAGTTTAAAGGAACACGAAGTAAAACATGGTTATGAGCTTTTAAATGAAAGTAATCCTTCTTCTAATTTAATTAGTGGCAAATCAAATTCTTCTTTTTCAATACCTTTTGAAAAGGATAAAATAAAGTATGAGTCTTTCTCTTCTGATAATCTTGAAGAACCTAAACATGGAAAATCCGAAGAGACAGTAGTAGACAAATATATCTGTGAAATGTGTCAAGACGAATTTAAAGACATCTCCCATTTTGAGGAACATAGAAAGAACAAGCATTCTGGTCCAGTAGGAATTTAATATGGTTATCAATAATCGATCTTGGTGAATGGTACGAATATGACTAAATTTAACAAACTTTTTGTTGAATGTATATCTGAATGGTCAAAAAAAGCAAAACAGTGTGACAATAATGATTGCTTGGAAGAATGCAAAAAAAGTTTATTGGAGAATCTCGATAAAATTTTTCCTTATTCTAAGGACATAGAATTTGAAGTGGATAAAATAAACTATATTCTTTCCTCTATGTTTTTTTTATCAAATAGATTAGCAAAAGCAACCATTGGTTTGGCTGAATTGGATAAATCATTAGAAAATCTTAAGCAGATAGGTAAAGTAAGCTTTGAGAAGAAAGAGAATAATGAGAATTACAATAAATTTGTACATGATTTAAATGAGATATTGGAAAAGTATTTCTAAGATTTGTGATACACTCTTTAACTTGCTTAGAAAAAAGTTCTAATATTGTATTCTTTCTATCCAAGTGCCTTTTAATAAAAAAATACATGATACAATAGATAAAATTTTTTTAGATTTACAATTATGTCTAATAACATAAACTATATAGAAGAATTTTATTGAATTATAAAGAATATATTTTCAATAACCATTCTTGCTTGACTTTAAAATCAAACGACTATTGCTACTTTTTTTCTCTCTATCTCTTGTTGAGACTTGAAATAAAATTACAAATTGTCAAACTAAAGATTCATGTTACTCCAGTCCAAAAGGTCATAAAAATAAATGTTGAAATTCATTTTATCTTTTTTCTTGATGGACAGATTAATGGTATCAGTATTTATTATATTTTTAACAGAATTCACACATGGGAAGATTGGTTGTAGTGTTGCAACTACAGGCACGGCGCCGTCAGTGATGGATTTATTTTTTAGTTTTGTAATAGTTGAACCTTTTATTCGAGGTAACTTTGAACTTGCTTTTATTTGTATATATAACAAAATTAAATCTTTTTTTGCCATTAGATCCGCTGGACCCCTGCTACCTCGTGATAATTTTACATCCCATCCTTTGGAAAGAAGATAAAGAGCTATTATGAATTCTGCGTCTTTTCCAAATTGACTTGGTGAATAAGGTTTTTTATTCAATAGTTTATGTGATAAAATAAAACTCTCCTATCATATTATAGTATCTTATCTTGAATTTTTATAGATCTTTCTCATAAATTTTCATTCATATTCTTCTTCTTCTTCTTCTGCATGTTGCATTTTAAAATGTTAAAGACGCATTTTTAGTTTGGATAAGAATATGAGAAAAATCGAATTATCCTTATCACCAATATATCAAATACGTCATTTTATTTTAAAAAACACTTTTTTATCCAAAAATTAGAATATCATAGTATATTACTGTTGCAGCTATAAGATTAAGCTGGTTCAGGATATATTTGGTAGTCAAAGTGAATGTCCACCACCAAAACAATTTTCTATAAATTTATGACTAGTCAGGAGGTAATATATCTTACCATAGACCCCAATTACCTATGCTTAGAATCTATTATCTCTTATTTTAGTCACTAAAGTCTTAGCAATATCTGAGTATTAGATATTTGAACATTTATAGAAATTCACAGCTAAAATAATATACACTATTCCTTTGCTAAAGTATTGGTTATATTCTTTAGATTTTGATTTAGTCCACATTTCATTCCTAAATAACCTGGTAAAGGCAATTTTTAACCCTTTCTTTGGTATTGTTTTCAAAAGATGGATATTTTATTTATTTTATATAATAGTTGACGTGCTTGGTTTCAATATAATAAGAAAGTGCCAATTAGAGGACGACAATCAAGACGAAAATGAGAGTGATGATATTAAGAAAGAAAAAGAATATTTTTAATTCCTTTAAGTATAGATCAATAAAAATATTATTAAAATTAATTATTATCTGATCTAAATGTTATAGAATAAAGGACTTTACTACCTCTTCTATCCCTTTATCCATCATTGCAACAAAAGCCGCAATCGCATATTTGATCTCCAAAGCATTCACATATTGCTGTTTTTATATTATTTTTTCTCATAACCTAATTGTAATTTTTAGATATATAAACAGCGGTAAAGTCACATTATGTAAAGTAATAAAAATTCTTTAAAATAAGATATTTCCTTGAAAAATTTAGAAATTTTAAATTTAAAAATTTTATAATTTATTCTAACATTATCAAATTAATTAAATATAATTTTAGGTCATACTTTTTTTAATTTATAGGGATCATATGTATTTGCGTTATGCCAGATCTCTTTGAAAAAATCATCACACCACTCATGAAATAATCCATTATCCATAGAAATAACATTACAAAATATAAAATTCATATCTATCGTTCCTTTAATTTGTGGAAACATAACCAACGCCTGCTTTTCAGTTAAAACTATTCCAACATTTGTTCTCGTAATCATTCTTCTTTCTATCCTCCCTTTTTGTAATAATTGACCATATCCCTCTCTTTTTAAAAATTCTTCACTTTTTTGTGGAATAAGTGCATTTATAGGAAGAATATGTTTAAATTTCAAGTCTCTTTCTTTTATAAGAGGAATTGCAGTATGGATGAGATCAAGGGGAACCTGGGGTAGGATACTATAAATATATTTTTCACAATTGTGATACATTCTTTTTATGTATTCTATAACAGCAACAAATCCAGAAATCAATTCACTTTTTTCTAAAGCACCTATTCTTTGAATATATTTTATAGGAATGTCCTGAAAATTATGTTCAGAAAAAAATTTTTTATGTTTCGAAAGAAAATTAATCGCGGCAATATTCTTAATTAGCATATCTCCAAATACAGTCAATGAAAAATATCCTTTGAAATTTTTTTCAATTACATTTGAGTTCATCAATCTATTTAAGTTTCGGTGCGTTTCTTGTTTACTAACGTTTAATTCTTTTGAAATTGATGATAATGTTTTTTGATTCTCAGAAATAATATGTAATATAGCTAGTCGTTGCGAATTGGCTAATGATGAAAAAATATCTTCTGTTTCGTCAAACATAGAATAATTAAAGATGGCTTCTTCTTCTTCTTCTTCTTTTTTCACCAATTGTAATTATATTTATGAATTATGAGATATCTATCTTACTAGTAGTAATTCTATTAGTATTGTAGATGATTTTGAACATAAACTATGAAATTGTAGTTATTAGCTATTCTTAAAAATATGTAGTGGAAAAATCAGGAAAATATTGTTCAAAAAATATAGTATTTTTATTAAACACTATCTTGATTAAGTAGTTGTGTATTATGATCACATACCTATTTTTGATGATAGTAACAAAATTTATAGTCTGAAAAAATACTTATTATGCAATAGCTAAAATCGGAATTATAGTCTTTTTAACTATGATTTTAGAAGTAACAGATCAATTTTGGTATATATAAAATAATCATTATACTGTTAAATCATGAAAAAACCAACAACTGTAAAAAATTGTAAATAAATTGTGTATATTCTTGTTGAGATGGCTTTTGATACTTAAGGCTTCCTCGCTTTTATAAGTACAAGAATAGCAACAGCACCCATCATTCCTCCAAGAATTAATAGAACCTGTATTGGGAATCCTCCAGTTGCAGTAGCAGTTCCTGACGGTCCTTTTGGACTAACAAAAGCAATTTCTGCATTGTTTATCTTCTTGATTTGTGCAAAGCCTCCTACCTGGATCTGCGCGCTAGGTGGGGGATCAGATGATTTGATCCTAACTTCTGAACCATCTATGTTGGCAGATGCAGAACTTTCTTTCGCCGCATGTGTTCCTTCTCTGAAACTACTTTCACCAAGTGAGAACACTGATACTACTTTAGAGCCACCTTCCTCTGCATAACCAGATCCTGCTGCCGAAGCTTGACTTCCCGTTGGATCAAAGAGAAAATGCCATCTATCCATAGGGAAACCAATTTCTTCATAATCAAGGAGAGGAGTTTCAAGGATATTCTTGCTTTCTTCCACAGACATTAGTTTTTGAGCTGCAGCCGGAAAGAGTGCTTTAACCGGCCCTATTGGATAATTAATATCAAATTTACCATATTTGGGTACTGTTACAGTGAGAGGTCCTTGTACTACAACACCTCTCCAATCTAGGTCAAGTGCTGGAGTTGTGCTGTTGGAGGGAAGCACAAAGTTTGTAATATGTGGTACAAATTTTATCTTATAGGATATTTGAGCCCTATCCTCATCTCCTCTTATCTGTGCTGTATAATCTAATTTTGAATTAGAAAGTTGGATAGGACTTTTTTTATCTTTTAGAATAGCTTCATTAACGGATCTTTGTAGTTCATCCATACCTTGAGTAGTAGAATTTAAAGTAAATGTTATTCGCTCATTTGTTCCATTGAATATTTTCGCAAACTCACTTCCCGGTTCGTAGCTTAGAGTGACAAATCTAATACTAGTAAAGACGGGGTCACCCGCATCCCGTTCGGGTGATAGAAAAACTTCCATCTGTGAAGCAAATGATTGAGAAAGAGCAGTAGGAAGCAAAATTAATCCTATTATTATCCAACAGAATAAAACGATCCTTCTGTCCACAATTGACCCTCTCATTTTGTCGAATATATTCCTTATTGTTGTTTTTATTATAATTAAATAGAAAAAAAAATAAAATTACTACTATAAAAAAATTATAATAATAGAAAATTTTACATTGTCATTATTTCCTATTTGTATTATTTGATAACAGTCTTAGCAGGAGGAACCGGTTCCATAAAAATTATTCGAGGACTAGCCAGTTGTACTTCTGACTTTTCAATTATCTCCAATATTGGTGACAATTTTTGGTTTAATGAGCTGTATGTATGTCCAGACATTGACACCTGTATCTATGGATTAGCAGGAATACTTGACAAAGAGCGTGGATGGGGAATCAGAAATGATACCTTTTATTATCTTAATTGTATGAAATTATTAGGCAAAGAAACATGGTTTCAAATTGGTGACAAGGACCTTATTACTCATATCATAAGAACAAAAATGCTTTCAAATGGTTTATCCTTGTCAGCAATAGTAAAATGGATCGCAGAAAACCAATTTAATATTAAAAATAAAATAATTCCAGTTTCTGATACCCACATAGAAACAAGAATTGTTACAAACAAAGGAGATATGAATATTCAAGAATTTTGGGTAAAAAATAAAGCAAATCCAAAAGTATTAGATGTTTATTATAAGAATAGCGATAAAGCAAAATGTAATCAAGATGCAGTAAAAATCATTCGATCATCAGATATTATTATTATTGCTCCAGCTAATCCAATTTCGAGTATAGCACCCATTCTTTCACTATCTCAAATCAAGGAAGAACTTATTGAACAAAGGGGAAAGGTTATTGCAATCTCTCCAGTTATAGGAAATAAAGCAATAAGTGGACCTGCTCGAAAATATCTTGAGGCTAAAGGAATAGAATCTTCAGCCAGAGGAATAGCAAAATTTTATTCACAGTTAATATCTAAAATAGTTATAGATAATTTAGACTCTGATATGTCAAAAGAGATAGAGAAAATTGGTGTTTCTTCTTTGGAAACGAATATTTTGATGAATAATGCAAAGGAAGAAAAGAGATTAGCAAGATTAATATTGCGAGTAATGAATTATCAATGAAAATCGCTGCTGTTATTCCTATGAAATGCCTTCATTCAGCCAAATCTCGATTATCAAATATTTTAACTGCTAAACAAAGAAAAAATCTTGCAATGTATCTTTTGGATGCTACAATAAAAGAGTTAAAAAAATCTGATTTTATTTCAGAAATTGTAATAGTTTCTAGTGATGAAGCAGTTAAACACTATTCTTGTCTAAACAATATAAAATTCATTAAAGATTGGGACGAAGGTGTTAACAAAGCAGTAATGTTAGCTGATAAATATTGTATCAATAATGATATTAATGCAAACATTGTAATTCCACCAGATCTACCATTTGTTTCCGCCAAAGAAATAGATAAAATTTGTATTATTTCAAATAAATATCATAAGTGTATTATTATATGTCCTTCTAAACGCCTTGATGGTACTAATATATTGTTCCGAAAACCTCCCGGTGTTATAAAGACCCATTATGATAATAATAGTTACATGAACCACTTAAAAGAAGCTTCGAAAATCAAAATTCCAATAGAATCCTTAGATATAGTCAAGCTTATGTTTGACCTTGATACCGAGGATGATTTACTCGAATTGTTTCCATTGCAGAATTGGAATTCTGTCTTAGAAAGTAATGATTTAAAGTAATTATAACAGAGTTTATCTATGTACTAGTATTGTCGAATTCTGATAGTTATTTTTCCCTTATTATATTAATGAATTACAATTTTATATGAAAAAAAATATCAATAAATGAATAAATTAATATTTATTTCAAGTTAACTATATTAAGTCTATACTGCAAATCCAAAGCATGAAAGCAGCTGTTTTTAGAGAATATAATAAAGACCCTGTGCAAGTTATTAAGATCGAAGATATCGATACTCCAAAACTAAAACCTAATGAAGTTATGATAAAAGTGGAATCAGCAGCCTATAATTATAATGATTTGTGGGCAATTTGGGGAGATCCGGTTAAAGTTCCTTTGCCTCATATCTCTGGTAGTGATGTTGCAGGACCAGTAGTTGAGGTAGGCGAAGATGTAACAAAATTTAGAACAGGTGATAGAGTTGTATCCCATTCCAATCTCAGTTGCAGGATCTGTGAAATGTGTACTTCAGGACGAGAATACGATTGTAATGAAAGAAATATTTGGGGATTTCAAACTGGACCATTATGGGGAGGATTCGCACAATATACTCATTTGCCAGAGGTTAATGTTTCCAAGTTACCTGATTCTGTTTCATTTGACGATGCAGCTGCTATTTCCATGGTAGGAATGACAGCTTGGCATATGTTAGTAGGACGAGCAAAGATTAAACCAGGTCAAACAGTCCTAATCATGGGTGGAACTAGCGGTGTAGGCATGGCAGGAATTCAAATTGCAAAATTATATAATTGTGACGTTATTGCCACTGCAGGCAATCAAGAAAAAATGGACACATGTATGAAATTAGGAGCTGACCAAGTTGTAAATCATAGAGAACCAGATTGGCACAAAAAAGTTAGAAATCTAACAAATAAACAAGGCGTAGATGTAGTATTCGAACATATAGGAAAAGCAGTTTTTCCTCAGGAGGTATCATTATTAAAGATGGGTGGAACATTAGTTGCAACTGGTGCTACTACTGGTTATGATTCAACAATCGATCTTCGATACTTGTTCTTTAAAGGAACTAATCTATTAGGTTCAACCCAAGGAACAAAATCCGACCTAGAAGATATAATTTATTGGACAGGAAGAGGTAAAATTAAACCACTTATTGCTACTAAATTACCATTCTCTGAAATGGTAAAAGGTCATGTTATGATGGCAAATGCCGATCAAATTGGTAAAATATTAACTAACCCTCAAGAACTATAATTCCTTTTTTCTACTTTTTAATTTACTTGTGATAGTTTAATGATGTTTAGAACATTATTATTCATACCAGGGAATAATAAGAGATTTCTAGAGAAATCAAAATTCCTTTATCCTGATATTTTATGTTTCGATCTTGAAGATTCAGTGCCGACATCAGAAAAAACAATTGCGAGAGATATGGTTAAAGAATCTGTTTCTTCTAATGAGGGATCAAATCCTGTTGATATCAATAACAGTGATAATGCTAATTATAAGTACAAAGAATCACCTCAAATTTTTGTTCGAATTAATTCATTTGAATCTGGCCTATATGAACAAGATCTAGAATCTGTTATATGTGATAGGTTAGACGGTATAGTAATTCCAAAAGTGAATTCAACTTCAGAACTGGAAAAAATAACTCAAATAATTGTAAATCTGGAAAAGAAAAGGTACATAGAAAAAACAATCAGATTACTTCCCTCCATAGAATCCTCTCAAGGAGTTGTCAATGCCTATAATATAGCAAAATTTAATGATAGAGTCTGTTCGCTGATGTTTGGTGTCTTTGATTATTTGTACGATATGAAGTTAGATTATGAGAATGAGGGATTGGAATATAGTTATGCTAGGGCAAAAATACCAATAGATGCTCGAGCTGCAGGAATTTCAGCTTTGGACTCTATTTGGCAGAAGGTGGATGATTTAGATGGCCTTCAAAGAGATGCTAAAATTGCCAAAAGACTGGGGTATGCTGGTAAAAGTATTATTCATCCAAAGCATATAGAACCTGTTCATAATGTATTTGTCCCGTCACAAAATGAAATTGAATGGGCAAAAAAAGTTGTCTCTAAATTGAATCAAATTCAAGAACAAGCTGATAAACGTGGTGCCTTTAAAATTGATGGTAGAATGATAGATGCCGTCCACTTTAAACAAGCAAAACTTATCCTTGACTATATTGCAAAACATGAAAAGCTATAATTTGCTTATTTATTAACCCAATGACAGATAGAAAGGATTAATTTCTATTTCTAAATTGAATATCTATAATGGTTATTCTGCCAATAGACTCTGGAAGATATGGAAGTAAACATATTAAAGAAATATTTGAAGAACAAAAACGGCTGGATTTTATCCTTGAATTTGAGGCA
>JAICEO010000043.1 GCA_025924135.1 Nitrososphaeraceae archaeon
CCTTCCATCAGGAGAAAATACCGTTATAGCTCTATCATAACCTGCTGCTGCTGGTAACAATTCGATATTACTACTTCCCAGTGTTTAATTTAAATTTACCTTATTAACGCAGTTTCTTACACATTGGTAACTGATGAAATTAAGTTTAATGGACATCCAAATGTTCTTGCTACTCATCCGAGAACAATAGAAATAACAAAAGACAATTATCTGACAAAAGAAGGAAATTGTATTATCGGAATCAATGCTAATAAGGCTTGTAATGATATAAACCAACAATTAAGATGGTTGATAACACAGGATAATATTCCGATTAAATTTGAGATAATTGTTGGAAATCTATCATTTGAAATCATAGGACTCGGAAATAGTAAACTAACTTTAAGCGATCCGCATGATCTTGTGATTAGAACTAGTAATTATATGTCTCCCAGAACAGCTTCGATAAATTGTAATAAAGCGGCAATTCATATATCCAGAGATATAATATTGCTATTACAGGATAGTAATACCACAGGATCCTTAATTATTTCTGCAAATGATTCCAGATAAAATATAAAAAAAATTATGTAATTTTATCACCAGTTATCATTTCATACGAAAGAATATACCTTCTTGAAATCTTTTGTATTAAACTTGATGGTAATTTAGGAGGCAGAGGTTTTGTTTTAGAAAATTTCTGTTCATTAACTTTTTTCTTAAACCCTATATTTGTGAGCCAGTCTCTTAAAATCTGTTTATCATAACTTTCTTGGGTCGATCCAATTTGATAATTAACCTTTTTCCAGATTCTAAATTCATCTGGCCCAAGAGAATCTCCTAAGACTATGTCTCCTTTCCTATTAAAACCAAATTCAAATTTTACATCGGCAATTAAAAAGCCTGCAAGATTTACAATTTTGCTCATTTCGAGATAAAGTTTTTTGGATTTATTTTTCAAAAAATCAAAATCATTCTGTGATAATATATTAGATGAGATTATTTCATGTTCAGATATTGGAATATCATGGTCGAGAGATTTAGTAGTAGGATCGAAAACCGGCGATGATAATTTTGAGGCTATTAATGGATCAAAATCATGAGACAAAATTTGAAAATCTGGAGAATTTTTCCAATCAATTTCATTGTTTTTATATCTATCTATTAAACTTCCGTAAAAATAACCTCTGACCACACATTCTATTGGAATCATGGAAAGCTGTTCTACAAGCATTTTATTGCCATCTATAGTTTTAATCATATGATTTTGAACGTCAAGATTATCAAACCAAAACTTTGCAAACTTACATAAAACCTCACCTTTTTTTGGAATATCTTGAGTCATATTAACATCAAATGCAGATATTCTGTCGGAAAAGACAAATAACAGAGTATTATGGCTCTTTTCTATGTTATAATATACATCTTTGACTTTTCCTCGATGCAATAATTTCAACAGCATTTAAATATTAAAAAATATCCTTTTATAATTATCGTTTATAAAAAATAATCGTTAACTCGTATGATTTCATATAGGTGGATCGCTATTTGAAGAAGAACATCCTGAGTTTACATTCTAATAACTTTAAGTTAAAAATTTATCAGATCTTAATTATAGCATATACAACTGGCATTTTGTGGTTAAGAAGAAATCCTCTTTCGCTAATTTTTACGGCGATCACTCCTTTTTCATTACTCTTTGTTTTATTTATCATTAGCGACGGACAATATACACAATATGCAATAAGCGGAAGTCTGGTAATGGCTTTAGTTGGTTATGGACTCGCACTAGGACAGGATATTACATATTATAAAACTGAATATAAAATTCAAGACATGTTTGTGGCATCTCCTATAACCCCCTTAACGTATATGACTGGTCTTGCTCTATCAGAAATTTTATTTGGATTTCCAGCACTCATAGTTTTATTATTCTTAATTTTCTATATAGGAGTTTCCTTCTTCTATATTCCATTACTCATTTTTATAATTATAATTGTCTGGATTTCTACTTCGAGTATGGGTTTCTTTTTATCTTCACATATGTTACATATGAAAAATGCTACTCAGATAATATCCTTTGTTAATGTTTTTTTAGCAATATTACCACCTGTTTTTTATTCTATTAATAAATTACCCGAAGTTCTTCAATATGTTTCCTATATTGCTCCTACAACTCATGCATCATTAATGATTCAATACGTTATGGGATATGCCACACCCGAAAATTGGTCTATTTTTATTGGAATATCAGTTCAGTTAGGATACGCTATCGGATTTGTTATCTTAGCAAAAGTTCATGCATTATGGAGAGAAACTTAAATAAAGTCAAAATTAATTTTAACTTATAGGTCATGGTGGGATTTGGACCCACGACCTAAGGTTTACAAAACCTTCGCTCTGGCCAGGCTGAGCTACATGACCATGAATATCATCGATTTTGTATTATTACTATAATTAATTCTTTGCCAATAATTAAAATATATTTAAGTAGTTTTAATGATTAGGTTAGATTATTGTCCCATAGAGAGTTTAATGTTATTGTTACCATACAGAACAAATCTTTTATAAATGACCCCGAAGGAGAAACAATATATCATGATTTAATTTTAAAGAACCAATATAAGAATATTAAATCTGTTCGAACTGCAAAGGTATTAAAGCTAGTTGTAAATGCAAAAAATCCTCTAGAAGCAAGATCGAGTGTAAAAAAAATGTGTGAAGATTTAAGAATATTTAATCCAATTGTAAGTGATTGTCAAATTAACCTCTTGTGTGATAATAATAATTAGTGAAATATGTCAAAAGATTCAGAGTATAATTTTTGATCGATTTTAATCATTAATAATTTTCCACATTACTCTGAGATAAAAGACTTGAAGAAAGAGTATTATTCAAAAGTAATATAGTACGCAAGTACTTGGCTAAATCAGTTACAGTAATTATACCTACAACTTTGCCATTTTCGAAGATAGGTAATCTCCTTATCCTATTATTGACCATTCTTTGAACAGCAACATCAATAGGAGTATCAGGTGATGCAGAAGTTCTGATTCTAGACATCATATCTCCTACTCTGACACTTGATAATTTTAATTCTTTTAGACAAATCTTTTTTATAAAATCTCTTTCTGTAACAATCCCAATAGGTTGATCATCAGCTAAAACAATTAAAGAGCTTACTCCCTTTTCAGTCATTACCTGAGCAGCTTTTAAAGCACTTTCATTTTCCGATATTGTGAGCAGTTCTTTGATCATTATATCCCTTACAGCTTCAATCATGGCAATGAAATATATAATAAAATTAAAAACCTTATAATTCTATCAATTTAAAGGATATTTTTGAATTACCATTTATTAGATCCAAAAATATTAATCTCTAAAAATTTATTTTTAAATCATTCGAATGCTAAAAATTGGAATTCCAATTTTCCCAGGAAGCAATTGTGATAGAGATATTTATCATGTTTTAACAAAGTTTTATAAGATAAAAACCGACTTTATATGGCATAAGAAAGACAAAATAAAAAATTACAATGCAATAGTCATTCCGGGTGGGTTTTCTTTTGGTGATAGATTAAGAGCAGGGCTCATCGCTGCACATAGTCCTATAATAAAAGAAGTTAAAAGGCTGGGCAATGATGGAGTCCCAGTTTTAGGAATTTGTAATGGTTTCCAAATTTTGGTTGAATCTCAATTACTGCCTGGCTCATTAATTAAAAATAATTCCCTAAATTTCATTTGTAAATGGACAGATCTCAAGGTGAGAAACACAAATACCCCCTTTACATCTAAATTTAAAATGAATGAATTATTTAAAATTCCTATTGCTAATGGAGAAGGAAGATTTATCTTAAACAAAGCTCAGTTAAAAGAGGTTAAAAAAAAAAATCAAATAGTTTTTAGTTACCACAATGATGATCCTAATGGTTCTATTGACTCTATTGCAGGAATTACTAATGAGGAGAGAAATATTGTAGGAATGATGCCCCATCCTGAAAGAACTTGTCAAAGTGAGTTGAAATTATTTGGATTAACAAATTCGGCTATGAAAATTTTTGATTCATTAATTGCATATATAAAAAAATAAGCTCATAAATAGTTTAATCATCATAGATAGTATTTGGAAATACTAACTTCATCAGAATTAAATTATCTCAAGAAAAAATTAAACCGTGAACCAAATTTGTTAGAAAAGGAGATTGTTGGAGCACAATGGTCTGAACATTGTTCATATAAATCCTCTAAAAAATATATCAAATTACTATCCAAAAAAGGGGACAGAATTATAAAAGGTCCAGGTTATGATGCAGGAATCATTGATATAGATAATGGTGATGTAATTACTATACATATCGAAAGTCATAATCATCCATCGGCTGTAGAACCATATGGCGGTGCAGCTACTGGAGTTGGAGGAATAATTCGTGATATTATTTCTATGGGAACCATGCCAATTGCTTTACTAAACGCGTTAAGATTTGGACACATCAATTCACCATTTGCTTCAAACGAGATAAAAACATCAATAAGAACAAATAATGAATTACATTCAGCCTCGAAATGGCTATTGAAGAATGTCGTAAGAGGGATAGCCGATTATGGAAATTGTATCGGTATTCCAACTGTAGGAGGAGAGATAGAATTTGATGAATCTTTCACAAATTATTGTTTAGTAGATGTTGCAGCAATAGGATTCGGAAAAAGAAAGAATTTGATAAAAAATATTATCCAAGAAGATGATATTCTCATCCTTGCAGGGAGTAGTACAGGCAGAGATGGCATACATGGTGCTTCATTTGCGTCTAAGGAATTAGCAGTAGAAAATAGATCAGCAGTACAGATTCCTGATCCATTTATGGAAAAGTTACTAATGGAAGTAACAAAAGAAGCAATTGAAGCTAATATTTTAAAAGCTGTTAAAGATCTAGGTGGGGGAGGCCTCTCTTGTTGCCTATCCGAAACCTCTGCTAATTTAAACAAAGGTTTTGACATTGATTTGGGTCAAGTTCCTCTGAAATATAATGATATGGCCCCCGAAGAAATAATGATCTCTGAATCTCAAGAAAGAATGTTATATATTACGAATAAGGATAAATTAAAAAGTTTTGCAAAAATACTTGAAAAATATGAGGTTCCCTTCGCAGTAATTGGGACAGTTAAGAATCATAAAAACCTTGTAATAAATAAGAATGGAAAAACCATTGCAAATATGCCTTCCCATTTGATTGCATATGCTCCATTATTAAACAGAAATGGTAAAAAGCCAAAATATATTGATGATTTGAGAGTCAAGGAAATCTCCGTAACGCCTCCACACGACCTGAATAAAACCTTACTAAATATGCTAGCTAATCCTACTATTGCTTCCAAGAATTGGATATTTCAACAATTTGATCATGAAATAGGACTCAGAACCATCGTTAAGCCAGGAATCACAGACTGTGCAGTGATAAAATTAAATAATAATAAATTCTTGGCGGCAAAACTAGATGGAAATTCTAAATTATGTTATCATGATCCTTATCAAGGTACTTTAACCTGTCTTTCTGAAGCCCGAGCAAATCTAATTTCCGCTGGAGCACACCCAATAGGAATAGTTGATCATCTACAATTTGGCAATCCTGAAAATCCTGAAATTTTTTGGTCTTTTAAAAAAAGTATAGAAGCATTAATTGATTTTAGCAATTTCAATAAAATTCCAGTAGTTGGTGGGAAAGTAAGTTTTTATAATGAGACTAAAATTGGACCTATAAAACCATCTCCTGTAATAGGAATGTTAGGCCTTATTAAAGGCATGGTTGGTGTTTCTCAAATTCGTCCTTCTCCCGAAGATACGTTATATATCATAGGAATAACGTCTGATAACATGGGTGGTTCAGAATACTATGAGTTCTTAAGAGGGGTAAAAGGTGGACGGGTGCCACCACTGGACTTGCAAACTGATTTGAATAACTCAAGAATAGTTTTAAAAATTATTAAAGAACAGTTAATTAGTTGTTCTCATGATTGTTCAAAGGGTGGTCTAGCTATTGCGTTGGCCGAGATGGCGATTAGTTCTAATTGTGGACTCAATATTGACTTGGACAAGCTACCTAATACTTGTGAAAGATTAGATTTTCTTCTTTTTGCTGAAACTCCATCTAGATTTATCATTGGAACAAAAAATGAAGAAAAACTTGAAAATGAATTTGCTAAATGTAAAAATTTAAAATATTCAAAAATTGGAAAGGTAATGAATACTGGAGATAATATAACATTTATGGCGAAGGATAAAAAAATCATAAATTTGGAAATGAAAAATGCAAAAAGATATTATGAAAATATTTCATCCATTATGAAAAACCAATGAATTACAGTAATGAATTTTTTAATAAAATTAAAAAATTCATTGACAAGAGCTATGATTAAAATATTTTGATGGAATAAGTAATGGTATAGCGAAATGGTAACAGAAAATTGTGGAGTTGTAGGTGTTTTTTCTTTAGATCAACATAATGTAATTCCATTTCTCATTGATTCTTTGCGAGCTCTTCAACATAGGGGTCAAGAATCATGGGGAATAGCCATACCCAATAAGAAACCTTTCAGACAATTAGGTCTGGTTTCTAGTTATGCAGATAATTTTAAAAATATAATCAGAAATTATAAATCAAATGCTGGAATAGGCCATGTTCGGTATTCTACATTTGGAAAGAGTACAATAGAGAATGCTCAACCATTAAAAATCAAAGATTTGTGTATTGCTCATAATGGAACAATTGCAAATGTTGAGGAATTGGCAAATATGGTTGGAGGATGTACTTTTACTCCCCAAACAATGAGTGATACCTTTATCGCTGCTAAAAGACTTGTAGAGCATCTCTCTAATAAGAAGCATGTAAGCGATTCAATCAAAATTTTAAAACAAGAGATGATAGGATCTTTTTGTTTCACTTTCTTGACCGATAAAGGATATGTTTATGCTGCAAGAGATACTAAAGGGTTTCGACCATTGGTTTTGGGATTTCACAAAGAAACAAATACATATATTGTTGCATCAGAATCTTGTGCATTTTCTGCAGTAGGGGCGTATCTAATAAGAGATGTTGAACCAGGAGAACTAATTAAAATAAGCATGAACGGTTTGGAAACTGAAATGTTTTCTTCTGAAAAACCCCATGCCCATTGTGCATTTGAATATACCTATTTTGCTCATCCAGTCAGTATTATGGAAGGTGTTAATATTTATGCAGCTCGAAAAAGAATGGGAGAAATCTTAGGAAAAATGTTCTCCATTCCTTCAGCAGACTTGGTAATTCCTGTCCCTGATTCAGCAAGGCCTGCTGCCTTAGGTTATGCGCAAGAGACAGGATTACCTTTTGAAGAAGGTTTAGTTAAAGATAGGCATATCAATAAAGGTGCATTAAGAAGTTTTATAGAACCTTATCAATCTGATAGAATAGAAATAAATAAAGGAATACTTCCGATCAAGGACATTATTGATGGTAAAAATGTGGTAATAATAGATGACAGTATAATTCGAGGGACCAGCTCCGCATCTATTATACATACTTTGAGAGAAGCAGGAGCCCATAAAATCTATATGATTGTTACTTATCCCCCTGTTCGTTTTCCTTGTTATGCTGGAATCGATTTTCCATCTATGGAGGAACTATTAGCAAATCAAAAATCTCTCAATGAAGGACAAAAAATTGGTCTTAATAAAAAAATAAGTAAATTAATTGGTGCAGATAAAGTATTCTATAATGACACAAAAAATCTTGCCAAAGCAATAGGTATAGCAGAAGAAGAACTATGTTTTACTTGTTCTACTGGAAATTACAGTTCCCTCGGAATAACGCCTAAGTTTAGGACAAGAGAAGAAGTAAAAGGAGAATGAAAGTTCCTCATAGATTTAATAGGAAGATAGATTTATTACGTAACATTCTATCCGATGACTTCTTTGATTAAAGCTTTTGCCATCGATATCGACGGTACTTTGACTGAGAATGGTGGAGGGATTATACATCTCCCTGCTGTACAAAATCTACGGACATTAGAAAAATTAGGTTATAGAATTATTTATGTAACTGGACGTTCTTCTGTCGAAGCCTATATATTATCTGTATTTACCGGAACAACTAAAATAGCAGTTGGAGAAAATGGTGGAGTTGTTACTATTAGTCCGACCGAGCACATCATTCTAGGAAATAAGGAAGAATGTATTAATGGATATAGAATTTTAAATAGAAAAGTGAAAAATGTCAAATTAAAGAATGTTTTTGATCGAATGACAGAGGTAGTCTTAGAGAGAACTTTCAATATTGAATTAGGAAAACAAATCCTTCGAGAGACTAAGGTTGGTGTAATCCTCACCGATAGCAAATATTCCTTTCATATTAACAATATAGGAATCAATAAGGCGACTGGTCTTGCAAAAGCATTGGATATTTTGAAAATAAAACCTTCAGAAACGGTAACAATTGGTGATAGTGAGACAGATATTCCTTTGTTCCAATTTTGTGCTTTTAGTATTGCACTCAATCATGCTGATGAAGTTGTAAAGTCAAAAGCCAATTATGTTGCTTCTCAAAAATCAGGAAAAGGGTTAGTTGAAGCATTAGATTATATTGCTTTAAATTTTTTTGGTAAAAATGCTATCAAATGACTCTAAAAGAAGTAATCAACCAAATTAGACAAATTATTGATAAAGCTTTATTTGATTTAGAATATGATAAATTAGAATATGATGTTTCTGAACCTCCAAAAACGGAATTTGGTGATTTAACAACAAATATAGCATTTTTACTTGGCAAACGAATACATAAAAAACCTAATGAAATTGCTAAAGAACTTGTTTACAATTCTATTAATTTGCAATTAAAAAATATAGGAAAAGATTCTTTGATTTTAAATGCAAATGCTCATGTATCAGGGCATATTAATTTTAATATTAATTATGTTACTTTTAATACATTTCTTTTAAAATGGGTTAATCAAAACGATTTATTGAAACTAACTCCTGGTTTTGATAAAAAAATAATCATCGAACATACTAGCGTAAATCCAAATAAAGCCTTACATATTGGACACCTTAGGAATGTAATAATAGGTGATTCTTTATATCGATTATTTAAATTGACAAACCACACAACTATTGTATTAAACTATATAGATGATTCAGGTGTCCAAGTCGCAGATCTTATTGTAGCCTTTAAGTTTGCTGGTTTTAGTCCAGAGAATATCGGGAAAAATATTAAATTTGACCAATACTGTGGTGATGTATATGTTAGAATGAATGAATTATATAAGACGAATTTAGAGTTAATAGAAAAAAGAAAATTAGTTATTAGAGAGATAGAACAAGGAAACAATGAAATAGCTCAATTTACACATTCCATCGTTGAGAAAATCGTAAAACAACAACTTGAATCTTCTTGGAGGATCAAATCTAGATATGATTTACTTGTGATAGAATCACAAATCTTGTTATCAAAGCTATGGGAAAAAACGTTTAATTTATTGAAGGCTAAAAATATCATATATTATTCAACTCAAGGTAAAAATATAAATTGTTGGGTACTTCGAGACGAACACAATGAAGAGAAGGTGATAATAAGGAGTGATGGAACGGCTACATATATTGCAAAAGATATTTCTTTTGCAGTCTGGAAATTAAATCTAGTAAATGATCCCTTTACCTATAATAAATTTTCTGTACAATGGGATAAGTCCATACTATGGAAAACTATGTTAAAGTCACAAAATACTGATGATTCCCCCTTGCGACAAAGTGACTTTTTGTTTATGGAAAATCGACCTGATAAAATAATCACCGTAATCGATTCTAGACAAGAACGATTACAGAAAATAATTTCGGATGTTTTAAGCGATATAGAGACAGATATCAACAATAGATACATATATCTTGGGTATGAGACCGTCGCATTGAGTCCTAAGAGTGTTCAGGATATTGGGGTGGAATTAAATGATATAAATAAGAAAATAATTCATATGTCAGGAAGAAAAGGAATTTTTATTAATGCAGATACTATTTTGAATAAATTGCATAAGAAGGCATGTTATGAAGTCAAGAAGCGGAACCCTAGCTTAGATGATACTACCATTTATGAAATAGCTGAAGGAATTGCTGTGTCAGCAATAAGATACAATTTGCTAAGACAGGATATGGATAAAATGATAACTTTTGATATGGAAGAGGCACTAAACCTTGAAGGGGATACCTCCTTGTATTTACAGTACTCTTTTGCACGTGCTATGAGAATTCTAGAAAAAAGTAATGACTCATTAGGAGAATTTATCAATGAAAAAAATGCCAATATAAGAAGTGACCTTTTAAATCACACTATTGAGCGTGATCTTATTAAAGAAATATCGAAGTTTAACATAATTATTGAAGAGTCAGTAAATACACTGAATCCAAAGATTATAACAAAATATGCAAATCGAATATCGACAAAATTCAATTCTTTTTATGAGAACCTTCCTGTGTTAGGTGCAGAGGAAATTTTGAAGGTAAGCCGACTAATGTTAGTAAAGGTATTTGTAAATGTTTTAGCTAATCTTTTCAAAATTTTAGGAATTGAATCCTTTTCAAGAATATGAATAATCATCTCCTGTCTATTTATAATAAATATTAATTGTAGATTATTTATAGTAAATAATATGAAACTCAGTATAGGTGACTATGTTTTGCTTTATCATACCATGAATAAGAAATGGCTTATAAAATTAGATGAAGAAAAAAAAATGCATACTCATTTAGGAATTATTGATCTTTCTTCACTAATTGGGTTAGAATACGGTATGACAATAGATACTACTTTGCACAAAAAAATTTACCTAATAGAACCCACTATTTATGATTTCATTATGAAATCACAAAGAAATACTCAAATTGTTTATCCCAAAGATCTAGGATATATAGCTATAAGATGTGGAATTAAAAATGGATCAAAAGTATTAGAAATAGGAACAGGAAGTGCAGCTTTAACTACTTTTTTGGCAAGCATAGTAAAACCTAATGGACATATTTTTTCATTTGATATTAATCCAGACTTTATGAAGATTGCAAAAAAAAATCTTGTTAAAGCAAAGATGGAGGAATATGTTACAATGACTCAACAAGATATCAGACAAGGTTTTAATTTAGATGATGAGTTTGATGCTGCAATTGTTGACCTGGGTGACCCCTGGACAGCAGTTGAAGTAGCATATAATGCTTTGAAAGGTAGTGGAGCTTTCCTTGCTATATGCCCGACTATGAATCAAGCGGAGAAAACTTCAGTTTCATTGAAAAATAACCATTTTACTGATATAGAGTGTATTGAAATTTTAATTCGTAATATTGAAGCTAGGGAAGGTATGACTCGACCCTCTATGAGAATGATTGGACACACAACCTATCTTATTTTTGCTAGAAAAATATTTCCTTTTAATCTAAATGATAATGGGGAGTCAAATTAGAATTGTAAAGAAAATAAATTAATTTATTTATTAATTTGTGTTAAAATTTAATAGAGTTCTATCTCATTGTTTCATCATGCTATATTTTTTAAATGATTCGCTATCAAATTTTGTCATTCCTCCATGATGAAAGTTGAACATCATTTCCTCTATTGTCATATTTTTAACATTGAGTATATTTCCTGTTCCGACATCAGTAATGACTTTTGCTACTTCATTACGATCGTTGAGTAAATAGGTTACATATACGAGATATCCATTAACAGGATGGATGAAAGCTGCTATGGCAGAAGAATTATTGCCAATATTTAACTCAGATTTATTAATAGCTTCAGATAAACTAATTTTAATTAATGGATTGAAAGAATCCCTAATAACCTTTGATATATCTACTGATCCTGTCCAGTTAGAGTTTTGTGAATCCGAGCCATTTTGTTTTGTATCCATTGTTGTCATTAGACTAGTCAATTGTTGAGCTTGTACATCCAGTGGTATGTAATTGTAGGCAAAGAGAAATGACACCAAAAAAGCAATACCAGCAAGCAGTGCCCATGCTTTCTTATAGAACATTTTGTTCATATAATATGAAAGAAAATGCAATTATAAAAATTTTTGATCCAGATTTTCAAGAACTCTAACTATGGATAGAGACTCATAGAAATTAACGTTTTCCAAGACCGATCCTCAAATACGTATGGATTATGTCCTTTCATATTCACTTTTTTAGACACCCTTTTTGACAAATACAAACCTAAGGAACCCAAGATCTTCCATAATTTACTATTAGGTTTAGATAAAAATGAGTCTAAAGTCCATTTTACCAAAGAAAATTTTGATGGATGATGAACTAATATATAATTCAACAAATGATCCTTGGAAGCTGACAACATATAATAAGCATGTTCAAAAAGTTCCTCCTTCAAAGCGAGCTCAGCTTTCAATATTTTGGATTTTCTTTTTAACATTTCTTGTAATATAGAATCCAACTTATTTTCTGATTCAAGGGAGTTTATGCACCTACCAAAAGTTGTCAATACATGGGAGTCGCTACCTGCTATAGATATCATATGATTGTCAGAAGAAAACTTTTCTGCTACTATATTTGAATAATGATCAATATTATTACTGTTAAATGTTTCAATCATATCACATTTTATTGCCTTTTCTCTAATTCCATTAGAAACAGCAAAAGGATGTGCTGCACAAGAAACAGCATTTTGTTTTTTTATAGCATCTAAAGTTTCATCAATATCCATTCCTGGTTTAATAGTTTCATATATTCCATAAGCCAAAATATGTCCTTTGGTATTGATTGTTATTTCTTCAGCAGGATATATCTTAATACTTTTTAATTTTTCGTGATTATCTCTATATGCTATCATTTGTTTATATCCATTCAATGTGTTATGATTAGTAATAAAGAGAGCATCGATCTTTTTTTCATATGCTAAATATAACTGATCTTCAATGCTAACGCCGCAATCAAACGGAATTCTCGGAGAATCATTCATATTATTAGAAAAAACGTTATGACAATGTAGTTCCATATTTAATAATTGAGTCGTATCTATAAACCCAATTTAATGGGTAATTTCTCTTATATATGACTATCTACAAATCTATAACATATAATATATTATAACGAGATTTTTTAAAGTCTACAAAAATTTATGTTAATTATCTATCTCATCAATTCCAATATACAAAGTTAATTTTATCGATTTAGATATTATTTTTCTCATGTTTATTATTAGAAATAGAAGATTTATTTGTTAAAGTCTTAAATTTTATATGATTAGTCTTGAAATATTTTCAAAAATACTGGTACCTGGGGATGGATCGGAACCATCATATCAGCCGGCGGAAGTTGGTAGCACTGTAGGTAACAGCTTTAACTCAGAAATAATCCTTCTTTACGTTGTAATTTCACCTTCCTAATATGAATTTATTAATTTAACATGACTTAATACGCCTAAACAAATTGATACAATCATTGAGAATGCAAAAAAGGAGTCTAGGAATTGGTTGGAAAGATTGGCAAATATAGTGAATAATGAAAATACAAATAACAAAATAACTACGAAGATTAATATTAATGGGAGTTGCAGTTTATGGTGAAATACTACAACAAGCAGAAAAAGATCATTTTATTAAAAGTAATAAGTAATATAGGAAAATCAGGGATCAAAAAATTATTACTTGATAGTAAAGCGTCAGGTGTAGCACCATACCAAATTGTCCTGTACTTGTAACGAAATATTAATAAGATCTTTTACATTTAAATTTTATATTTAATCAACTAATAATTTGGGAATTACGATTAAAATAATTTTCTAATTCTTCCACCGAATACATAGGTAAAGAACAAGTAAAATCCTTACAAATATAGACACATTCAATAAATTTATCGCTCTCTAGACTCTCTATTTCTTTGTCTTTTAAAAGAGAAAAAATATTCGAGGACTTTAATTGTTCGAATTCAGAAGATGGATATTCTAAAGTTAAAGTTATACTATTTGGAATATATTGTTTCATAATCCACTTTTTCATTTCTCTTTTGTAGTAGTCACTTTTTTTATTTTGTATTACAATTATCTCTAAAGGTTTTTTAAAATACAAATAAATAGAAATCAATAATTGACCAAATCCAAAAGGATTTCCTAATGCTGCTTTATAACAAGACTTAATAATTGATTCTGCCTTATCTAAGTAATCTTGATTTTGAGTAATAAAATTAATACGTAATAAGGCATAAACTGCCATAGAATTACCACTAGGTATTGCTAAATCGTAAAAATTTTTTGTTCGTATAATTAATCGCTCTTGATCGTCTGCAGTAAAAAAGAAACTTTTTTCCTTTATATCCCAAAAATGTGTTATCAGCGAATCGATATATTGAATGGCTCTTCGAAAATAAAAGGGATTAGAACTTACCTCAAAAACATCCAGGAGAGCATTGATATAATAGGAATAATCATCCAGATAACCATTAATTTTTGAAATTCCATCTTTATAGGTATGTTTTAATCTATTACCATCATAGGATAAGTTGTTCTCAACAAAATTTATTGTTTTTTTCGCAGAATCTAAATAATCTGCATTATTAGTAACTTTGTATGCAGCTACAAGAGCAGAAATCATCAACGCATTCCAAGAGGTTAAAATCTTTTCATCTTTACCTGGAGGACTCCTTTTTTCTCTGACCTTAAATAATATCTCCAAGGACTCCTTAAGAATATCTTCAACTTTATCTATTGAGATATTGTATTGCTTTGATAAAGTTTCTATTGATTTGGTAATATTTAATATATTAGTTCCTTCAAAATTACCACCTTGTGTTATTCCATAATAATCGCAAAACAATTCAAATTTCTCTTTATCTACTATATTTTCTTTAATTTCATTTTTTTTCCAAGTATAAAACTTTCCTTCAATACCTTCGGAATCGGCGTCTTCTGAAGAATAAAATGCATTTTCATTTTTTTCCTTAACAAAAGTCATTTTCTGTGATAAGTATTGAAGTGTTGTTTGGATCAACGTTAAATACTGATTCTTTCCTGTGGCTTGATAAAGTTCAGAGAATAACTGAATTAACAAAGCGTTATCATATAGCATTTTTTCAAAATGAGGAATTAACCATTTTTGATCTGTAGCATACCTTGAAAAACCGCCTCCTAAATGATCATGAATACCACCCCAAGCCATCTTTTTCGCCGTAAATTCTACGAAATTTAGAAATTGAGTATTTTTGGTATAGTCAAAATACCTAAGTAAAAATAAAAGATTGGTTGTATTCGGAAATTTTGGAGCTTGTCCAAACCCGCCATGTAAGGAGTCTGCAATTTGTAAAAGGTTTACGGCTGATTCATCTAAAATTGTTCTTTCTATATCAGTTGTCGAATTTTTAGCAAGCGAAGATGATGATTCTACAAGGGATTCCATAAGCTCATACGTTGCTTTATCAATATCTTCCTTCTTATCATGATAAGCTTGATATAATGTTTCTAAAATGTTAGAAAATCCGGGGAGTCCATATCGAGATTGTTTGGGGAAATAAGTTCCTACATAAAATGGTTTTTGATCAGGAGTTAGAAATACAGACAATGGCCAACCTCCATTGCCAGTAGCGAGTTGACAAGCCTTCTGATATATATCATCCAAATCTGGTCTCTCTTCTCGATCCACCTTTATGCTAATAAATTTTTCATTCAAAATTTGTGCAATCTTTTCGTCTTCAAAAGATTCATGTGCCATCACATGACACCAATGACACGCACTGTATCCAATACTAAGAAAGATCGGTTTATTCTCCATTTTAGCTTTGGTTAATGCCTCCTCCCCCCATGGGAACCATTCAACAGGATTATAGGCGTGTTGTAAAAGGTAAGGGCTAGATTCCTGAATCAATTTATTAGGTTTATTATCTTTATTTATCATTAATTATCAATATCATAATCCGATCTATTAATTGTATTTATTGTAATTTTTAGAAAATAAAATATCATTTATCTTTATCTAAGGAGGTAAAATATCTTATATTTGTTAGAAATAGAGTATTTTTATTCGAGCACTTACATAAACAATCAGCTTTTTCATCTGACATCCCTTTACTTTTTTGACCAATAAATTTATATTTTTAATAATAATCTCAACAAATAATAAAACATCGTACAATTAAGAAAAACAAGTAATGATAATACTATTAAATAACGATAGTTCCTATGACAATATTTTTAACTTATATGTTACTAATTCTGGTTTTCAATATTTTAATGAAGGTTATTTCTGATCATCTTTTTAACTTGCAATAATTCATTTTCTACATTAAACTCGAATTATATTGTAATTATTCTCTATTGTCAATGACGATGAAGGGAACTGAATTATTTTTGAAAAATTTTGATAGCCTGTGGTGGACACACATTTTCACATGCTAGACAAAATATACAATCTTTTTCTCTGGCCATAAATGGTTTTTTTTC
>JAICEO010000044.1 GCA_025924135.1 Nitrososphaeraceae archaeon
ATTATGATTTAATTTTAAAAAACGGAGCGTTACCAATAGTTAGCAGAAGAAAGGTATTAGAAATATGTAGAGATAAATTATTATCATATAAATTTTTATCAAATAAATTTCATTTTGCTTTTACCTGTGAATATCATAAAAAAATAGATACCTTTCCTTTAATTGCTAAACCACGTTTTGGCAAAGGAAGTAATAATATTATAAAAATAGAAGATAAATTAGATCTTGAATATGTATTGAGCAAATTTAAAAATATGATTTTTCAAGAATATCTTCCTGGAACAGAATATACGGTAGATGTTCTTTCTGATCTTACTGAAAAACCTATAATGGCAATTCCAAGAATACGAATTGACACTAAAGCTGGAATATCAGTAAAAGGAAAAATAAAACGCGACCTCATGATAGAAAATCTTTGCAAAAAGACGGCAGAGACATTAGGAATTAAAGGTCCATGTTGTATCCAACTAAAAGAGTCTGAAAAAGGAGAAATAAAAATTATTGAAATAAATCCTAGATTCGGAGGAGGAACAATTTTTACTACACTTGCTGGTGCAAATTTTCCTGCAATGCTATTAGAAATGGCAAGTAATAATTCCAATATAATAATTCCTAAGGTCTCTGAAATTACTGTTCTACGTTATTTTGAAGAAATTGTAATTTAATAAATATTGAATGATTTAACTAAGGAAGAATATTGAATTTCACAAGGTGTAATGTAAATTTAACTTGGTCGTTTATAGCTATAGTTATATTATCTCCATGTTTTATTTTTTATTGTTATAGCGGCATATATGATTAACCAGGTAAAAATAAATGTTGAAATAACATTCATCAAAGGTCTATAAACCCACCTAGGATAACCAGGCCTTCTTAGTCTTACATCAATACCATAAATTAACCCTGAAAACATAGCTCCTCCTAGATAAAAAATACCACTTAAGATATCACCCGTTAAAGGGAGTAATACAAGAGATTTTATTATAATATAAGGTCTAAATAATCTTAACGCAATTGTTACATAATAAATAATCGCAGCAGGTAAAGGTCGTTGCCAATAAATTAATCCTGTGGCAAAAATACTTCTTATGAAGCTTTTACGCCATCGTATTTGTTGTTTAATTAAACTTTTTAATGTTTTAGGAACTCCAATTTCTACATTCACGCTTGGGCTATAGAGTACTTTCCATTGTTGACATTTTATTTTTCTTCCATTTTCTTTGGTCTCTATAAATTTCTCATCACTAAGCTTAATTTTTTCTGCAAGAATAAATGCAGTTAATCTTCTATCCGTTGCAAATTTAAACTCTAGCCCTAAAAATCTATCGTTTGCCCATTGATGAATATGATTAATAATAGCTTCTTTTCTAAATGCAGATAGTGATCCAGAACAACATGTTAATGAGGAAAATGAACCCTCCATTCCTTTAATAATCCTATACTGACCATCAAACCAAACATCTTGGATTTTCTCTAACAAATTTCCTGTGTCTGCATTACGTACTTTTCCATGTCCAGTAATGGCTCCAATTTCATTGTCGGAAAGAAATATTTTTACAAAATTTTCTACAGCGTCATTCAACATATTACAATCACTATCCATAAAAACATAAAATTTTCCGTTAGCTTTTTCTATAGCTTTTTCAATAGCATGTTTTTTTCCTAGATTAATTGGAAGATGCAATACTGTCAGTTCATTTGGATTTTCTTTTGTTAATCTTTCTAAAATACTCGGTGTTTTATCAGTGCTCCCATCATTAACAACAATTATCTCCTTGTTTTTATAAGATGAATCTATACAAGATTTAATACAATCTTCTATATTCTCTTCCTCATTTTTCACTGGAATAATTATAGATATTAAAGGTTCTGTTTCATTGGAATTATTTTTTATTTTCAATAAAGGATCTTTAAATTTTAAGTAAGAAAACAAAAAAATACTAAAAAGAATAAGAGTAGTAAGAAAGCTATAAAATCCTATTGTAAAGTCGATAATGAATAGCATAAAATATACTTTGATGAGTAATATGACACTTATTAATAACAGGATCAAATATCTTACGACCCATCTTTTTTTATTCATCTCATGCGTTATTGCTGATTTCTTCTCTATGATCATAATTCTTTCAATTCATTGAATGACAGCATTGTTATCTATTATAAAATAAAGTAATTAATATTAAATCTACTAGTGGATTATTTTTTATAATTTTATCAGAAAATATTGTATAGGATATAGTTTGACATATTATTAAATTTACTTATGAATTCATATATTAATTAATAATAAAGCATATATAATTAATAATAATTATTATTAATAAGAATTACTATTGCAAGCAATCTTAAATAAGCAAAATAAGATTTATTATAACAATAAAAGGATTTTGTATTATGAGGATCACACAACATGCCTTTAGTTTCTGTTCAATCAGTATCATACAAATATAATTCAGAATCAGTTTTAGAAAATGTCTCCTTTGATATAGAAGAAGGTGATTTTTTAGGGATTATAGGACCTAATGGTGCAGGTAAGACTACTTTATTTCATTGTATGTTGGGTTTACTAAACTCATATTCTGGAAGAATAACTATTCTAAATCAAGATATAAAAAAATATAAAAAAATTTTTAAAAAAATAGGTTATATTCCGCAAAAGAAATCTATTGATCAAAAGTTTCCATTGACAGTAGAAGAACTAGTATCTTTATCCCTTCCTAGAAATACTTCAAAGAATATAGTTTTAGAAATTTTAAAACAAGTTAGATTATTTACAATGAAAGACAAAATAATAGGTCAGCTTTCAGGAGGTCAACAACAACGTGTTTTAATAGCAAAAGCATTAGTAAATAATCCAATTATTCTAATACTTGATGAACCAACTAACGAGTTGGATCCCAAAAGTCAAAATGATTTTTATTCCCTTCTGAAGGAACTTAATGAAAAAAATAAGATTACAATAATATGGTCTTCACATGATATGGATGCAGTAAATAAATATGCCAACAAAGTATCATGTATCAATAAAAGAATGTTTTTCCATGGGGATAAAGGCGAATTTTTCTCTAGTGAAGATAATATCAAAAATTATTCTGAGTCCACAATGCAAATTCATATGCATTCTCACGATTTGTAAAAAACCAATATTATATGATTTGTATATGTTTGAGGTAGATATTTTCTCTTATGGATTCATTCAGCGTGCATTATTTTCCGGTTTAATTATTGCTATAACATGTACTGTTATTGGATTATTTCTTGTTCTAAAAAGACAATCATTATTTGGAGATGCTATTTCACATATGGCATTTGGAGGAATTGCAATTGGTACTTTTTTAAATATTTATCCGGTTTGGACTGCAATGGGATTTTCAATAGTTACTGCCTTGGCTATAGCAAAAATGAGACAATCTACAAAACTCCCTTCAGATTCCATGGTGGCAATTATGCTTTCTTTGGGTTTGGGAGTAGGCGTTACATTAGTTAGTTTATCTAACGGCTTCTCTGTTGATTTGTTTAGTTTTCTGTTTGGAAGTATTCTATTAGTAAGTGTCCAAGATTTATATCCTATAATAATTGTCGCAATAATAGTTGTGTCTATGATTATCGTTTATTATAAAAAATTTCTATATATTGCTTTTGATGAAGAACAAGCAAAAATTAGTGGGATTGATGTAGAGAAACTTAATTATTTATTTACTATCTTGGTAGCTATAACAATAATTGTTTCTATGAAATTGGTTGGAATATTATTAATTTCATCCCTGATAGTTATTCCAAATGTAACTGCTCTATTATTCAATCAAGGTTTTAAAAAAACACTTTTAATTTCATTATCTTTATCTACTTTCTCAGTATTTGCTGGAGTTATTCTTTCTTATTATTACAACCTAGCACCCAGTGGCATAATAGTATTGTTGTCTGCAAGTGGTTTTATTCTCGCCTATGTACTAAAAACTTCTATTTTAAAATAAATAATAAATTTCAGAAGCGTTTACGAAATAGAAAATATCGATGATGATTGGTGACAACCAATGTACTATAAAACTAGCTGATTGCGGTAATTATCTGCTCAAATGCTTCATATGGTTGTGCTCCCTGAATTGCTACAGGGGTTGTACCGTTATAAAAGATAAATGATGGTGTACTTTGTAATCCAATGTTCCTAGCAAATGAATCATTTTCACTCACTACATCATTATATTTACCAGTATCTACACAATCAGAAAATTTCATAAGATCAGGAACTCTAACGTTATTTGCAAATTGCTTTAAATTGTCTTTTGTTATCCATCCTGTATTTTCACCATTCGAATTTTTGAATAATTCATCATGATAAGCCCAATACATTCCTTGTTCGGCTGCACAATAGGATGCTGCTGCAGCAAGGGTTGAGGCTTTATCACTGCCATCATTTACAATAAGGTCCTTATATAGAAACTTGGCTTTTCCAGTATCTATGAAATTTTCTACTATAGCATCTTTAGTTTCCTTGTTAAATTGAGCACAAAATGGACATTGATAATCAGCAAATTCAACTATTGTTATCTTAGCTTGTTCATTTCCTAGGGCAGACGCATTCACCATAGAGGGATTTAATAATTGATTTAAAAACGTCTCTGGAGTGAGAGCATCTTGATTATTATTATTATTATTAGTATTACTCCTAGAACCAAAATTTAAAAAACCAGCGATAGTGCCTACAAACATAATCGCCATTAACGAAACACTAGCAATTACAATTTTTTTCCTCATTTGTCTGATATTGTGATTAACAAACTTATTAATCATTTGGAATTACATTTTCAGGTTTTCAGTACAATTAAATTAATCTTTAAAAGAAGAATAAGTATGGAAGCTGGAGGTCTAGGTAGTGTATCTTATGAATGTATGAGATGTGGAACTAGTGTAACAATAGAAGAATTGTCTGCATTACCTGAAATAAAATGTATTTGTGGCTTCAGAGTTTTTAGAAAAGCAAGACAACCTGTAGTAAAACAGATTAAAGCAATTTAATTACATCTTTGATAAAGATTACTATTGTCATACTCATATTAACCAAGTATTTATAGCTTAAACGCTATATCATATATATGAAAATAGTTTGTCCTGATTGTAAAAAAACCGCTCATCTGGAAGACGATTTTTCATTTGTAAAATGCAGTTATTGTTCACTGGATCTTACATATGGTGAATATGTTAAATATATTGCATATAAAGATGCTCGATATAGCGATATACTGAGTGACTATAAAACCAATAGATAATGATGCCTTTCGAAATTTTCGTCTCGGATCAAAATTTTCTAATGCGGTTTCATTAAAGTTAGCTTAGTTAAAATATAATTTAAGACTAGCCGTTAATGGTAAAAAAGCGATTTCTATATTAGTCCCATTTTACAAAACAAAAGATTCAAAAATTGTTCTTAAATTTTAAAAAACTTTGAATACATTGTATTTTTTATACTTACAAATGTTTATTATAATTACTACTTAAATAACGTGTTCCTTTATCAATAGTAATTGTTAAATTTACTTCTAGTTATTTTTGTTAAATAAATCTTAGGGGCTGAGAAATTCCTCGACATTATGAATTAAATAAATATATATTAATTTAAAAATATTATCATTTTTATTATTCTTCTTTATTTTATTTATTAGTAATGAGTACGAGTGAAAAAAAGGTTAATGAATTGAGGCCTGGAATGAGAGGAGTAAATGTAAAAGTTAGGATAGATAGTATTTCTGAACCACGATCTGTAAATTTAAGAACTGGGGGACAAGCAAGGGTCGCCGATGCGCAGGTTTCAGATGAAACTGGAGTTATCAAGTTGTCCTTATGGGATGATCAAATTAATATGATCGAGGAAGGTGATATGGTAGTTATTGAAAATGGTTATACACATGCATATAGAGGAGAAAACAATCTCAATATCGGTAAATATGGGAAATTACAAAAAATATAACATTTAATTTATTTATAATATCTTTTGATTTTATTTACTTGATCTGTTGAGTTATAAATGGGATTTTCAATATTCTTGATGTGAACTCTAGCTATATCGGAAAAATTCCTAGTGGTACTCCAAATCAAATCAATGTGGTAATCGAAATTACAAAGGGAAGTAACATCAAATATGAGGTTGACAAAGACAGTGGTTTATTATTTGTAGATAGAAAATTGTTTACTGCAATGTATTACCCATGCAATTATGGTTTTATTCCATCTACTATGGAAGACGACGGCGATCCGGTTGATGTCTTGATTATTGGTGAATTTGCATTAGTTCCACTTTCTATAATCAAAGCAATTCCTGTCGGTGTGTTATTAACTGAAGATGAAGAAGGACAAGATGCTAAACTTATTGCAATACCTATTAATAAAATAGATCCAACATTTTCCTCTATAAAGGATGTTCATAATATACCTAATAGTTTAAAAAAACAAATTGAACATTTTTTTGCACATTATAAAGAATTAGAAGGCGGAAAATTTGTAAAAATTACAGGATGGGGTAACAAAGAAATGGCAGAAACTAAAATAACTGAAGCTAGTAAAAGATATTTGAAAACTTAATAATTTTTGATTATAATGCTTTGAATTGTTCACTCCATCTCATATACGCTCTAATCATGTCTATACTTACGCTAGGTTTTCTTATTTTTATGATTTCTTTAAAATCATTCATTGATATGGAACGTGGATTGGACTGTGCCTCCATTGCCTTTCCACTTTCAAATAATTCATTGACAACCCTTAATTGTACAGCTTGACAAATGTCTTTGATATCGCTAGCACTATACCCCTGAACAAGCTTGGATAATTCTTCTATTTTCAATGTTTTATCTTTTTTTAATGGCATACTATATTGTTTAAATAAATAGTTTCGTGAATCGTTGTCCGGTAAAGTAACGTAAATTCTCTTTTGAAATCTTCTTAAAAAACCTGCTTCCAAGCTCCAGGGTTTATTTGTAGCACCAATAACATATAGTTTTGAATTCTTTGATTTATTGTTTATTCCATCCATTTCAGTTAAAAACTGGTTTTTAACTCGTATTTCCCCTCCTACTTCCCCGTTCCTATTTCCTAATAAAGAATCTATTTCGTCAATAAAAAGCAATATAGGAATATTTTCACTTTCATATAACTTGTTGGCCATTTTGAAAAGTTTGGAAACATTTTTCTCAGCTTCACCAAGCCATTTACTCATCATTGCAGCCGCATCAACATTTACAAAATAACCATCGATCTCAGCAGCTGCAGCTGCTGCAAGTAGTGTTTTTCCGCATCCTGGCGGTCCATATAGTAGTAATCCTCTTGGCCAGCCTAATGGGAACAAATCCGATCTCTTAGTAGGGTAAACTATAGATTCTCTTATTGCTCTTTTAGCATCGTCAAGACCAACAACGTCTTCCCAAGAAATGTTGGGTTTTTCTTTCATAATTAAACTCTCAAACTCTTCACCAATTGGTTCTTTGGGTTTTCTCATCTCACTTCCAATTTTTCTATCACAATTGTCAGCATCATTCAAAACTATATTTTCTTCACCCTTTCCTTCTTCTTCTTCCAATACATTTGACATTTGTAACGATTTAATTCTGTTTAAATAAGCATTAGATCTTTCTAAATATATTTTATTTAATTTGTATTCAGGATAAATTTGTATTAATTTATTTAAAGCTTCAATTGCTCGTTGATAAAATTGAATAGCCTTTAATCTTGAACCTTGTGAATCAAGCCTTATAGCTTCAGCGGCATATTTACTTGCACTATTTTCTAATTCCTGCGGAGCCAAAATCATAATTCTAGTCGGTATTATTTAGTTCATAATTGATTTTTAGTACTATGATGTAAATCTTATTTGTTCTAAAAACTAAAAAAAATATACCACTAAATTTTAACGGTTACTGTATCTTGAATTCACTTTCTACTACATTGATTATTGCTAAACTAAGAAATACTTTAATAAAATACATTTCTATATTGACTAAAAGTAAGATGAGATTTTATCTTGATTAATTGGTTTTTTTGTATGAGTATTTTGTACCGATGTTCTAACTAAGTTAATTATGTCCTTATCTTTTGTATCATCTACATACACTACATAAATCAGAGATTGATTTTTTCCTTCTGTTTTTCTTATCACTCGTCCTATTCTCTGTATGAGTTGATGTATATTTTTTGTATTCGATACTATTATTGCTATACTTACAGACGGTATATCAAATCCTATCTCCAATGTATGTACTGATAGCAATACAAAATAATTTTTCCCCCATGAATCTAAAATTTCACGTCTTTGTTTTGTCTTTACTTTATTATGTATAACTTCGGAGGGGATTTTATTTTTCTTTAGTATTGCACTTATAGTACTTATGGATTCTATTGTTTCACTAAATATCATAACTTTTTCATTTGGATGTTTTTTAACTATGTTTACAGACTCATTTAATTTTGAGTTAGTTTCATTAAGCAATTTTTTTCTTTTTTGTACACTTGCAAACCATAATTTTGCTAATCTGGCTCTTTGTCCACCCGTTTTTAATAACTTTGAAACTACCAAAGGATTTGATACTTTAAGGTTTAATGAAATATCTTTAATGGTGCTCGTTGTCTGCTCGTATATTCTGCGCTCTTCAAAATTCAATTTCACTGGTTTTAGTATAACCTGAGGTTCACTTAATCTTCCATCACTAACAGCTTCTTTTATCATGTATTTTTTTACTGGAGGAATTAACTTCATTATCTTTGAGTATCTTGCATCATTTTCATCAATTGTTGCAGTTAAACCCAGTATGAATTTGTCATAATAATTATTTAGCACATCAAAAATTTTGCTTAATCTTTTGGCAGTTTCGCTAATCATGTGCATTTCATCAAGTATAATCATATCAGATTTTCTTATTAGATCAAAGTTTTTTATAATACTCTGATAGGTACTAAAGGTAATTTCTTTAATATCTTTCTTTTCTCCATAGTACACTCCTATCTTTTCTTTTTTTATACCATATTTTATCAGTCGTTGCATATTCTGTTCTATCAATACAATTCGAGGAACCAAAAAAAGAATTTTAAAGACCATTAGTGGATTCTGTTCTCTAATTAGAGAAGCCATTCTTCGTGCACATTCAAATGCTATTTCCGTTTTACCTGTACCTGTACTATAAATAATAGAACCTTTGCCTTTCTTATTTATCCACTCATCTACTGCATCAATCTGATCTTTTTTTAATTCAAATGGAAATTTTAGAAGTATTATTTCAGACAAGAATAACAAATTAACTAAGAAGTTATTAATAATTTACTTAACTTACTTATTTTGTAATGTTTACTAGCAGCAGTCAAAAAAATAATTGTATTAAGGTTCTAAATCCACATATATAATTGAATATGCTAAATAATTATTGTAAATGAAAGTTTTTGTTTTAGAACTAAAACAAGATGATCCAACTAAATGTACTGCAGCTAAGTTGGTCAAATTTAATTTAATTCAATCAAGCCGCTTTATACCTAATGATACTATAGTTTTAAACCCATTATCTAAAATTGCATTATCTAAAATGGACAATAGTATTGCTAATTCTATATGTGCTATAGATTGTTCTTGGAATTATTTTGAATCAACAATAAAAAAATTCAAAATTCTTAAAAAAAGGATTAATCGACGTCTTCCATTACTTCTAGCAGGGAATCCTGTAAATTATGCAAAGTTAGGAAAATTAACTACTGCTGAAGCATTAGCAGGATCCTTATTTATACTAGGTTTTAAATCAAATGCAGAAGAACTATTAAATAAATTCAAATGGGGACATACTTTTTTAGAGTTGAATGTTGAGCTATTAGAATTATACAAAAACCAAGAAGATCCTAATGAAATTCTTAAAATTGAAAAAGATTATTTTCCAAATCTATATTAGTTTATAGGGTAATATAATATTGTGAGCTAGCGTACGAGTGACTCGAAAGAGAGGAAACTCCTCCCTCATAGCAGGCACTCAAATTAGCGATAATTAGCTGGAGACAGCTGGCAACGTAACAGAAAAGTATCTAGAGGACTTATTGCAACTCTATGATGGCTAATAACCTGAGATTGTCTTTCCTAGAATGAAACTGACGACCTGAGTGGAGCAAGGCCTAAATGAGCAATATATCCCTGCACTTGGCTCAGGTTGGCCGCTAAGCGAAATCTCGTATAAAACAGAAGGAGGGTTATTGCTAGCACACACTATTAATCACTATTACTAAGATGGGCTCCGATTCTTGTATTATAAACTAATTTCTCTAGATGTATCTTCAAAAAATGAAGGAGGATAAATAATATTTGATTCTATCAACTCAGATACAGTTGATATATATCGAGAATTAGAAAAGAAAATGATTCACAGAACATTTCGGGTAAGAAAATATCTATAACAATACAAAAAATTTTTGATTTAATATAAAATTAAAACAACATTCTTTTTACTTTATTATTTTTTTTGCTAAATTCTTTCGATTTAAATCCCTCTGATATCCGAATAATATTTATTTTTTTTAATAAATAGGAGGCTTAAATTCTCAAATAAATTTTCGTCAATCTCTCCATTTCATCCTTCTTTCCTCTCCTTTTCTTAACCTTGTTCCACTTTTTAGTATAATATCTAGTAACATCGTGGAGGCTATTGAAAGAGAATGCTAATACATATTCGTACTGTTTTCCCCAATTTTGCTCATAATAATAAGGGTGGTTAAAAGAAATAGGATAGTTCAAAGTTGAATCTAAGTGTATCCATTTTTTATTTATCAAAGATTCATTCCAACAATGATCAAGAAAATCATATACTATTCTGGTAGGAATTGATAATGAATTTAGAATTGCGCCAAAGAGTATAGACCATTCACTACACCTGCCAATTCTTGTTTCTGCAATTTTTAATAGTTTCATGTATCGAGGAAAAAGTATAGATGATCCGCATTTGTCACATGAATATACTTCTGTTTTGCGCAATATCATTGAGTCACCTTTTCGGACTTGTAATCTCATCTTCCTATTACAACTTGAACATTGGAGTTCCTGTGGCATCCATTTCATAAAATCATTTTTGAACCAATATAAGAGAGGAATTAACGATTGGTAGTCCGTGTATGTTTTTAATATCTTGTCTGGTAATGATTGCTTAACAGAATCCAAAATGTTATCGTCGGTATACTGTTCTGCTATCCTTTTATAAAACTTGAAATTGTCACCAAAAGACGATGTAAACCAACTCAAATTATTACAAAACATAGGTTTTCTCTTCTTATATTCTATAGATTTGATAGAATTTATTGTTTTTTTGTCAAAATTGAAACAACAGACTTTGGTTTCTTCGTATTAAGAGATTAATTAGAGGAAGTACAAAATGGACTAGTAAGGAAAACGTTATTGGTAACAATCCCTACAAACAATAAATATGATAGAAGATATTTCTACCACAAAAGATATAGTTAAAGAAGAGCAAATCAAAACCTGTGATATTTGTAACAATGAAATTAATACGGTAATATATCTAAATGTTAGTAGTAGTACTAGTAACAATAATAACACCAACAACAAAAACAAAATTATTAAATCAACAGGTATTACTGATAATTATGACGATATTGTTGATAAATATTACAATATATGTTTAAATTGTGTTGGAAAAATTACAGAATTAATGAAATATAATTATGGTTTTAATGGGAAACTAATTCAATTTTTTGAATCATTAACAGAAAAGAATTAAAGAGATTAAAAAAGAATAAATTCTTTTTTATGTATTGAAAAATAAATGTAATAGCAGATATTTGTCACTAAGTATTGATGAGAGTTGTCTTAGATATAGAATAGGAATATATGATGATTTTATTACATAATTACCAATAAGATAATTTAAACAATTATATCTTCTTTAATTGTATAATATATAATACCTCCAATTTACAATATATGCATTATTATGTTTTCAATTAGTATACTGCTGATGGAAAATGACATGTAAGGGAATTTGTCAACGTCATAAAGCAATAAAACCTCGAAACGGAGGACGCTATTTGATAGGTCAAAAACGCTGTCAGGTATGTGAAATTTATATCGATTGGCAAGGTACTTGGTGTCCATGTTGCGGTTATAGATTAAGGATCAGGCCAAGAAATGGAAAATATAAATTAATATTAAGAACAGTTGAAAACCAGAGAAAAATCAAAACGAATAAAACTTAATTGTTTAACACCTAGTTAAGTACTATCGTAGTTATTAATAATATAAAAAAGTACAAGAACGCTAAGAATTACTTAAGTTATAACTATAATTTATTTATTTATTTATTTGTTTATTCGTGTGTGTTTTTTTGTGTGGGGGGTTTCTAACAATATTCTAATGCATTTAGTCGATTATCTTTAAGTACCCAAGAGAATCCCTATAACATATACAATTACCTAGCTAAAAATGAGAGTTTACTAGTATATGAAAAAAGAACATATAAAATAGAAATATATTAACCAGACACTCATTTACTGTATCTCATTTGCTCTATCTAACTTGTTAGACAAAATCAGTCATTCTGGAAAATTATTTATTTTTACAAAATAAACAGCTTCATATTAAATTTATTTTCTATATTCTTGTTTAAATTTACCTAGGTCCTCTTTTGTTTTGATTCGCAGAAAAATTGTTAATTATTTTATATGAAGACCAATAATAAATATAGTTCCCCCACTGCTTTAAGTATTGTTAGTAGTCATCTAACCAAGTAAATTCCATATCAGAAAGAGAAGGATTTATGTTTATTCTTTTGTGGGGTAGGGGAGTTTCAGATATTGTATTCTGGTGAGAGACTAGGTCGACAGATGTGTTTTTATTCTTTATCAACATTCTTGGAAGAAAATTAATTTTTATTTTTTCAATATGAAACACGAATAATTTATAGCAATTATATTTAAATAAGTAATGAAGATTTCCTATTTCCTTATCATAGTGAAAAATATTACTAAAAAAGGCAATAAAATATTTTATAGAAATAACTTTATTCGAATTGAATCAATTAATTTAGTAATAGTTCACACAGATTCAAATTCCTATAAGATTGTTCTATATTTAAAATACCTAGTATCATAGAGTAGTTAGATTAGATTTTCTCTGAAACTTATACCTTCGACAATAAATAAATTTCACGAATAGCCTCAATTATTTATTATACCATTATATCAACTATTGTAACAATTTCAATTAAAATCAAATTTAAATTAAAAAAATTACTATTTGATTATTTTTTATAATTAAATCAAACGTAATATGTGACAAAATTCTAAAGTAACTATTAGTCTATCTATCCATCTTAATCTACTACTAATATTAATGTAAATCAATTTAATAAACATTAAAGTAGTAACATTCCGGATAATATATCAAATTTAATTTGTAACTATCATCATAAGTGAAATTACTCCGAAGGTGATGATTAGGAATTTTTTTGTTAAATTCATTGCTTTATCCAAAGATATAGAATAGTCCTGAAATTGGTTCGTTCCCATGACCTTTACTGTAGATACAATATGAAATACTTCATATCCATAAACATCTAATTTAGTATATGCTAAGTCTATAAGCTTCTGATAATGATCTGCTATTGTTTCAAATTTCGTTATGTGACCAAATGGATAATATCCTTCTGAAGTTCTAAATCCAGACTTCTCATGTGTATCTGATGAGCAAATTTCTAACATTCTTATTCCTTTTTGCTCTAAAAATTTTATAATATATTCTCTTAATCCACTTTTCATATTATTAGAATCAGCCCACCCTATTACATATTGATTATTCTTATTACTGTTATTGTCATCATCTTTGTTTACATCAATGAGGATTATAGAAAGACCACCTTTTCCAATGTCTTCTCCAAAAAGCATATGATTTTTAATCTCATTTGTATTTGCTACGCCAATTTTAAAACTATATTGTGGAGATTCTTTTAAGATTTTTAGACATGTTTTTCCCGCTATTAACAACTCTTCATTTTCATTTTTCTCTAATTTTTTTCCCATTGCATTATGACTATCTATTATAAAAATTGTATTAAAACCCTCATTTTTTGAATATGTTTCCAATTCGTTACTTATCTTTTCTGGAATATCGTCCATACCATAAGGGGCAAAAGAGAGCATTAGAATAGGAGTATTGTCAAAGATTATTCCTGTAACTGTAGCCTTTTTACTTTTTATCTGAATAGGTATTGAACATGTATTTCCATAGTCTACGGTCTTTTGTGTCTTAGATAATGACGTTAGATATTCAAGAACCTCGCCCTTGGATGGAAGGTTTAAAGAGTGGTCAGAAGCACTGTGAAATATTACTGCTTTTTGAGAAAAATAGTTATATATTTGATAAGGAAGATTACTTCCTCCAATTTCTTTAAAAGGACCAGGATGAATATTAGGTAAAACCCAATAAAGATAATTATGTTTGTTAGTAAACTTAACAATATATGTATTAACCAATTCATTTTTAGACCTGGATAACAAAATTTTTTCTATATTTTCTACCTTGTTTTCTGTCCAAGCTGAAAGGAAAGCCTGAAGAAGGGCAAAAGTACTTTGTAAATTTGGCCTCCCTGCTCTATCGGCAAGGATTGTCCATACTATACCTAATCCTATTAAAATTAACCCAAAAGAAATTGCTACAACATCAAAAAATATTTCAATAAATATAGAAGAAGGAATAATTAAAAATAGAAAAACAATAGGCTGAATTACTGCAGTTTTTATTGCTTGTAGTAAATTAGCACCAAAAACTGAAGTAAATATTCCTATTCTTAGGCCAATCGCCAACATCATGCCCTCCAGCAAGTGTTCCTTAGGCGGAAAATCTTTCTGAAATATAATAAAAGAAAGAGTTCCAAGAATCAAGATGAGTAACCATAGTAAATTCGAAAAAGCTGAAACATGTAGGATTTTGGATATTTTATTAACTGGTGTTTTTCTTAACAAGTAAAGATCTATGAAATAACTTATGATTAGAAATGATGTCCCCGTTATTGTAAATATAATTAATTGTATTAAATTTAGCTGTAAATAGAAATGATCAAAAAATAATATTATAAATAAAGAACTGATTATGGATATTGTTAAAGAAATCTTATAAGATGAAAAGTTGATCCGAGTTAGAGACCATCTTCTGTGAATATTAGATACACTGTCATGGCCATTTTCCATCTTATGATATTGAGTTGTTAAGCACCTACAACTGGGAATATGACTCTAATTAGAATAGAAATTGCAATTAAAGCACCGGTGACGCCTAGAACAACTTCAGGTTTCACTTTAACTCCTTTAGTTTCATCTTCAAAGAATCTTAGTAAACCTGCACTAGAAGCTGGTAATGGGGCATTTTTCTTTTTGCTGCTCAATTAATAAAACTAAAACTCTACTACTTAAATAGCTATCGATTACTATAATCGAATTTTTTAAAGCATGTAAAAGCTTTGTTTTGGTATTGGGTAAGGCTTAATAAGAAGTTAAGAAAAGTATAGATAAATATAAGATGGCGGTTATATGTAAAAAATGTGGCTTACCTGATGATTTATGTCCTTGTGGAGAACTAGAAAAAGAAGAGACAAGAATTATAATCCGCCTTGAGACCAGGAGATTTTCAAAGACTACTACTATGATAGAAGGAATAGATCCCAAAGTAACCAATATGCATAACATTGTTAAAGAGCTTAAAAGCCAATTTGCGTGTGGTGGTACTGCTAAGGATGGTTTCATTATGTTACAAGGTGACCATCGTGAAGACGTTAAAAACTATTTAGTAAAAAAGGGATTTAATCAACAAGCCATTGAAGTTCAGTAAATTTCTTTTCAGTTAATAATAAATTATTTCGAATCTTGTTCGAACAAATCTAATAGAATTTTGATTCTCCGGCGTATTAATAGGGTAATATTTATATGTTAGAATAAAACATAAATAGTACGGATTTAGTTATTAAAAAGTTTTGTGGTGAAATGAATGGTTAAAGATATATCGCTTTTTGG
>JAICEO010000045.1 GCA_025924135.1 Nitrososphaeraceae archaeon
GGTATTCTCTATAATATTTTCATATGCAGTTATTATGATTACTTTTATCTTTTCATCAATTTCTTTAATCTTTGTACCTAGCTCGCATCCATTTATTTCTGGCATTCTATAATCTGTTATTAAAAGAGCACATTTATCATGATTATTTTTCAGATACTCAAGAGCTTCAACTGGATTAATGAATCCTATAACGTTATAGCCGTTCATCTCTAACGTTACTTTAAACATAAATACTAAATCAGATTCGTCATCAACTACAACAATAGAAGAACGGCCATTTCCCATAGTAATAGCGATATTAGTTATATTCAAGTATTTAACATGATCTTGAATATTGACAAACCTATATGTTATTTTAATGACTGTATAGATATTCAATAGAGATGGAAAACCAGAGTAATGATGATCGATTTTCTCTGTTTGTAGAAACTTGTGAAAAAATAAGATCTACGACTAAAAAAAATGAAAAAATAGACATTATTTCAAACTATATAACCAATCTTGATGAAACCTCCTTATCTATTGCAGTTTTATTCCTATCCGGAAGGGTGTTTCCTATAGGTTCAACTAGGACACTCAATATCGGGTTCTCTACTATTATGGAATCTCTTTCTGAAATCGCAATGCTTGATATTAAAGATATCCAAAATATCCATCTAAAACATGGAGATATAGGTGCAATGGCAGAACATGCAGTATCAAAAAAACATGTTATATCTCTTTTTAATCAACAGGAGAAAATATCATTAAGTTATGTTTATCATCAATTTAAAAAGATAGCAAACATAAGTGGTTCTGGTTCCAATAAAAATAAAAAAAATTTATTAAAAGGATTACTTATTGCTTGTTCTCCTCTAGAATCAAAATATCTTATTAAAATTATTACTGGTGAAATGCGAATGGGTTCAGTTGAAGGTCTTGTGGAGATTGCTCTATCTCGAGGATTTGATAGAGAATTACAATATATAAGAGAAGCGATGCTTATTTCAGGGGATATATCACAAGTAGCAGTTTTAGCAAAAAAAAATATTCTTCACAATGCAATAATGAGACCATTTGTTCCCGTAAGTTTTATGTTAGCAGATGTTATGTTTAGTGCGGAAGAGATAATAAACTATTACAATAAACCTTTGATTTGTGAATATAAATATGATGGAATCAGGTTACAAATGCATAAGTTTGATAATAAAGTACAACTCTTCTCCCGTAATCTTGTAGATATAACATATGCATTTCCCGAATTAGTAAAAGCTGCAACAGAATCTACAATAAGAACTCCAGATACAACAACAATACATAATCAGGTAGACTTTATTTTAGATGGAGAACTAATAGCCTTTAAAAATGATAAACCATTGCACTTCCAAGAGCTTCAGAAACGACTTAGAAGAAAAAATGTTACTGAGGATATTACTACTGACATTCCTATATACTACATAGTTTATGATATAATGTATTTTAAGGATAATCAAGTACTAAAGAAATCACTTTTAGATAGAAAAAATATTTTATCAACAATCTCTTTTAAAAAACCGATAATCAATTCAAGTTATAAAATTTCAGATTCAATAGAACAAATAATTGCAATATTTAATGAAAGTAAAGATATTGGCCATGAAGGATTAGTAGTAAAGGATCCACTATCTCAATATCATCCAGGAAAAAGAGGAAGATACTGGATGAAATTAAAGAAGGAATTAGATACAATTGATGCAGTAATAGTAATTGCGGAATATGGTCATGGAAAACGAGCTGGAGTATTATCGGATTATACATTTGCAGTAATAGATGAAGAATATGATGATGATGGTAATAATCAAAATTTGAATTTGAATGACAATGATAATTATCTTAAAAATAGTAGACTTAAAACAATTGGAAAGGCATATTCTGGGTTGACTGATAAAGAGATAGACGAAATGACGGAAAGATTAAGAGATATCATTGTAGAAGATAATGGTAATAGAATTTTAGTAAAGCCTGAAATAGTTTTAGAAGTAGCATTTGATACAATACAAAAAAGTGACAGGCATAATAGTGGATTTGCGTTACGATTTCCAAGGATAAAAAATATTCGTACAGACAAGAGCCTAAAGGACATAGATACATTACAAAAAGTCAGACAGATTTATAAAAACCAAGTATATGTAAAGCATAAGGAAATTTGAAGAGTAAATTTGGTACATTATAATATTATTAAGTTCTAATTATATTCTAAATTTATTTAACAAATTATTTTTATTGTCGAGATAGTCAAAAGGCTAGTTTAGTATAATTATATATTCTTTTTAAATGTACATCTATAATATTCCATGACTTCTTCTATGAACTAATAATTCTTCTTCACTGGACATTCCATAACCACAAATTTCACAGAATACAAGGGTAGAGATTTCAGCTATGTCTTTTGGAATTCCAATAGTAATGAGATTCTCCAGTTCAATAATTTGATGCCCCCTATAGATTTTAAATGAGTTTAAATATTCTTGTAATAACGACCTTATTTGTTTATCTACTTTTTTATCGCGTTCATTAAATATAGAGATTACCAAGTTATCCTCCTCAATTTTAATTTCTATTTTTTCATTTATTGTTGAATTGGAAATAAAATAATTATACATATTATTTGCTAGGTCAATATCTCCTGCAAAATTTATGATCAAAATTTTTTGATTCCCCCACTATTTAATAAATAATATGCTATTATAAACTCATCAATAATAAATGGATTCAACAAACAGATTAAATTATTTTTAAAAAGAAATATTTTACTTTCTTTTTGAAGACATAACAGTAATCATTGTGATAAAATATTATTATTATATAATTATTGCAGTGTATATATAATTTTTATAATTGTAATAATAGGTAACCTCTGGTCTTTCTTTTCGATTTTTTTTTCTTATCAAGTAATTTTAAATTTATAGATAGGATGCACTATTATAAGTAATGTCAAGTATATTATTTCCGTATTCTTTTTATTTGGTTGTCATTACTTTTCCATTGTGAAAACGATTTTGGGTGTCCTTTTCTTTCACTACATTTATCCTTGACCTTATGTAATAGAGCTAATATTCGTAGATTTTATCATTTTTTCAATAGAATCAAAATTTTTTTCAAAGGTATCAGGTTGAGCAGTAAAATCTAAGCTATACAATAGTCCATCCCTTATTGCTTCAATTCCAATATTTCTTTGCAACTCTACTGATTTAGTTGTATAATCAATCATAAAAGCATCCATTCCTGACAATTTAGTTGATTGTAGTTTTACATCAATAGATGAGTTATTCAAATTGTTTAGCAAAACATTCTTTCTATCATCTAGACTTAATGACTCTTTAATTTTTTCAATGTTAAACCAGACAAAAACCATATCAGACAGGACATTATAGGATGGAGAAAGAAAACTAACTTGAAAGATTCGATTAGGTGAAAAGTTTTCTGGCCCATTTTTTTCATAATATCTCCAATCACTAGGATATTTGATGTTTATTCCGTATAATAAATTTTCATAAGTTTTAAATTCTTCAGAAGATTCAGTATGAATTAGATTTTGATTAGAAAGCAGGATAACTAGTAAACTAGAAAAAATGCAAACCAGGATGATTATCCTATGATTTATTACCATTCTTTAATTATATTTTAATCTTTTATTTATCTTATAGCTTTTATAAAATAGTACCAATATTATCTTGAAAATATTTACTTTCTTCATGAATAAATTTAAATTGAAAGAGATGTGTTAAATTGAGTTATTGAATAGTAATAACTCTATTTTATGACTATATTAAATTCATATTAAATTAATTTTCCTATATCCCCATTTTAAGATTTATTATTCTGGTTTACTTTCATTTTATAAATAAAAAAAGAAGAGATAGAGTGAGAGAAGAAGAATTTAATTTTTAATGTAACTATTACATGTACATTAAAAAATTAAGTAATTATAATATTTTTATTACATATTGTAATTATAAAAGATTTGTTGTGATCGTGATTTAATAAATTACACTGGATATGGCTTGCATTTCTTTAAGCTTAAATTTTCGGCGCTAAAAAATTAGAATTTATATCTATTTTGATTTAAAAGTTTTACGAATGATATTAAAAATATGGATCTAGAATTATAATTTTTTGATACTAATGATATTATAAATGTTTCAACAGAACAGAAATTCTATAAGTAATTAAAAATTCTACAACATATTTAATAAATAAAGTTGTCATTAAACCAACCAGAATAATTAAAATATTATTAAGCTTATATTTTCTTATTGTAGATTATTTTTATCGTGATGAAAGCATGCAAAATCCCTACAGTAATAACAAAAACCACAAGAGGGGCATATAGGCTTTACTAATGTCGGAGAAAACTCAAAATAACAATTAAAACACCTCATATACTTTATTATTTTATTGTTCTACTTAGTATTTTGTTGTTGTTGTTTTTGAAATCATCAATTTTTCAATATTACCGTAGTTGTTAAAGTTCTTCTTCATCGGAGATAATACTTTTCTTTAATCTATCAATGTAACTAAATAAATCAAGTAATTTCAATAAAAAGTTCTGGAAATATTATAAAAAAAGATGATTACAAATATTTCAATTTATGTACCTTATCAAAAGTTTTATATTTATTCTTGATGATAACAAATCATCTTCATCTTCATCATCATTCTCTAATACGTATTTATCAAGACTTTTCGAAAGTTTAATTACCTCTTTAAATTAATTTTTAATATACTATTTCTACTCATCAATTACCATTAATCCATCGATAAGCAAAGTCAAGTTTTATTAACTATATTTAACTAATTGATTATATTATTATGAAAAATTATAATATAACAATGTTATACAAATTTATTGCGATAATTTAAATTATTATACTTATTATTCTATCGTCAATGAAAAGTTTTAAAAAACCTTATAATCGTAACAATAGTTTTGCTTGTAGTGGTAGTAGTATAATGAATAACTTAATTTTTTTAACGAAAGGTAATAATTTTAATTTCATTAAAATTTTTTGTTTTTCTTTACTTTTTATTTTGACTTCATTAGTTATTTCTTTACAAACTATTGGAGAAAAACAGGAACGTAATACTATCTATTTAGCATGGGCCGAAGAAATCAATGGAACTAACAATGCAGATAATATGAGTGGTACGATAAACAAAGATACCATTAAAGGATTGGATGGCAATGATACAATAAATGGCAAAGAAGCAGGAGATGATATTAGCGGTGGAAGTGGAGATGATCTAATTTATGGTAATGAAGGGAGAGATATCCTAAAGGGAAAAGCAGGAAATGATCGTATAGAAGGGGGAGAAGGAAAGGATAGATTATTTGGTGATAGAGGTAACGATGTACTAGTAGGTGGACAAGATGACGATACTCTAACTGGGGGCTTCGGCATGGATACATTCATTTGTGGAAATGGAACAGATTTATTAACAGACTTTAATATCACACAAAAGGATAGCACTCCAGAAAATGATTGTGAAAATTTAAAAAATGGTGATGTAAAAACTAAAAGTATAACATCACAACAAAATTTAAGTTCAGGAGCAGCAACAACAGTAACTAAGGATAGTAAACAAATAACTGATAATAAAAGTAATAGTGTAAATACAACAGACCAAAATAAGAAAGTCGATGATTTCTTTTTTGGTTTATTCAAATGATAAATCTTAAATATATCTATAACAAAGTTTAAAGATTTAGAATGAGCCTATGTAATAAGAAATATTACAATTTTGTGATTGTTGGAACCTTACAAAGTGAACCTAAGGAGGCTGCTTTAGGATTTCTCGAGAAATTGATGAAAGCTAAAGAAATTAATGATTTAAATGCCCTTCATATTTTTGGAGAGATTTCAGAAAAATAAAAAAAATTATTAAATTTATTATTCCTCACATAAATATAGTTATAAATAAAGGCGCTTATTCTCTTTTAAATTGAATTATATATTGTCTCATGTATAGTGAAAAAATGATGTGTTAATTTTTTATTTTTGTATTCATTTATTAAACCAAGTGTAATCATGCTCTTAAATTAAGATATGTATGAATCAGATTATGAGCCTGACTTATTAAAAAAAGTTATTTTGGAAATTATATCATTTTAATTTATATGTATATATTTGTTGTCTTTGTCACTGTATCTTAGTCAAGAATTTGTCATTGGTGAGACAAATAACTCCGCTAATATCTTCATTCATCTTTGTTATTTGATTGTTCTGAACCTCTTTTAGACGAACTTTCTTCTTCTTCACTAAATTCACTATTCTCATCTTTAATAGCTTTCTTGATGTCTTCGACAATATATTTATCAGAATCAGGATAGATATTATTTTTTTCTCCTCCTTCTCCTTCCCCTATTCCGGTCATGATTTCTTTAGGGTCCGATGAATCAAATGTATATTGACCAGAAGAAGTATTGTAATTATCTTCTATATCCTTCTTTCCATTATCTTTGTTATCAATACTCTTTGACTTTTTAGTTTCCAAATTATCTTTTGATTATAATAACAGTTTTAAATTTTTTTGCTTTCAAATGATAATCATTATTCTGTAAGTATAAAAAACAGATACTTTACATTTCATTATTTCAATATTGTATCTTAAACTATTAATATTTATCAAAAGTTGTTTTATAATATTATAGAGTATAATAAACCTTGTAGATCTTGTTACTTCCTTTTTTACTTTGTCATAAAACATCAGGATCGCAGGAAAGGGAATAACATACAACGAGATAGATGAAAAGTTTTCCATTTATCTTTGTAAGTTAGTATGGTAATACCAAAGAAGAATCATTAGTTGTTTCGATGTTGCTATTTTCTTCTACCTAGACAGTATATTATTATTTATACATATATGCAATACCGTAAATATATTTTAAAGAACTATGAAAATTTTGGTAACTGGGGCAGGAGGATTTATTGGAAGTAATTTAGTAGCTAGATTATCATTTGCAAGAAAAGATGCAGAAATTATTTGTATGACAAGGAATGCAAAGAAGTTAAAGAAAAAGATAAGCAACAATAGCCATGTCAAGATTGCAGAGGCAAATGTAATGGATTATGCGCAGATTAAGGACGTCCTATCAGAAGTAGATATTGCATATTATCTAATACATTCAATGGAAGGTGTTTCTGCAAAAGAATGGAAAAAGTTCGCCGAAAAAGATAGAAAGGCAGCAGAAAATTTTGCCAAAGCGGCAACAGAATGTAAAGTAAAAAGAATAATATATTTAGGAGGATTAATTCATGAAGAAAAGAGTTCAACAAATAGTAAAAGAGCACAAAACAAAATATCAGAACATATGCAAAGTAGAATAGAAGTTGGGAATATACTTCAAACATCTTCAGCACAAGTTACTATCTTTAGAGCTGCTGTGATACTTGGAAAAGATGGAGCATCTTATAAAATGCTAAGGTATCTTGTAGAAAGACTGCCTGTTATGGTATGTCCCAAGTGGGTTTTAACATACTCTCAACCTATTTCAATAGATGATGTAATTACATATTTAGTGAAATCAATCGAAAATGAACAGACAGAAGGAAAGGAATTTGATATAGGTGGTCCCGATACACTTAGATATATAGATATGATGAGACGGTATGCTAAGGTAATAAATAAAAAATTTTTAAAAATAATAATAATTCCTTTTCTTACACCAAGGTTATCATCTTACTGGGTCGAGCTTATTACCCCAACGAAAGCATCTCTTGTAAGACCGCTTATTGAAAGTCTCAAGTATGAAGCGGTAGTAAGAGATAATTCAATAAAAAAAATAATTCCTATACAGCTTAAAACCTTTGAAGAAGCAATTATAGCAGCAAAGGCTAAGGAAGATGAAAATAAGGAAAATTGAAAACTCATTTCAAAGATAAAAAAAAGTTTCTAGTAGGTTTCGTTTTACATAATATATTAAATCTTTATATGGATAAAGATATTTCGAAATTAAAAAGACACGAAAAATTGAAAATAGAAAAAATGTCTAATACTTATTATTATTAATATTAAAGATAACATAACTTCCTATACTATAAATGATTAACTATTAATTAAGCATTATTGAATAAGTTTGAAAAGATAAAGATATAATGAAGTTGTTAATAAAAGAAAAACAATGTACTGAATACCAAAAAACATGTTTTATATGATAGGGTAATGATGATGATGGTGACGGTGATAGAATATTGTGTCTAATCATATAAAATATTTAATATTTATATTTTATAAATGGGAATATTAATAAAGGAAATATCAATTAAAATATTTAACAAAAATTGATTATGATTTATAAATTAAAAAGCAACTTATTTCATCTACTTTATTATAATAATAATGCTTCATAGTTTTAGTTTGTCCTTGTTGTATTAAATCTTTAATAGTTCTAATGAAAAATCAGCATTTTCATAAATATGAGGATAATGTTCAGTTCGAGTTATGTATCATATTTTTTTAATCTCTGCACCATGTTCTACTTTAAAATTCTTGTATTTTAAATTAATTTGTCTTAATTTTTCTTTATCCAATTTTGATTTGTCTATATTTTTTTCTATTATTTGATAAAGCTCATCAATAAACTGCAAATACCTAGTTATTATCTTTGACATTTTTATGTTATGAATCGTGTTATCACTAAATACTATGTCTCTGGCTCCATGTAAGACGTTAGGTATATTTTCTGGTAACTTATCACTATTTTTTGGATAATTTCCTACTAAGAATATTTGTTTATTGTTGACAGGAGAGGCATCTATTACTTTTCTCAAAGGAATATTACTTAACAATCCCCCATCCCAACAATAAATGCCTTTTTCTATTTAGGTCCATGGTAAAAAATAGAAAGGATATCCTGATACTGCCAATATATGTTTAGAAGTAATTTTATGTATAGAACTATCGAATGTTAATGGTTCAGCTGTTAATACATTTACAGCAGCAATTATTAAGTGTCCATTAGGTTTCTTTTTTTAGTAGAAGTTAACTTCTCATAGTCAATGTATTTTTCTAATGTTTTTGCTAGTGAGAATTATCATACAAATATGACTATTTGGTAGGATTAGAAAATCCTTGATTATTAGATATTAGATCTGATCTCCATCTTGGTAAATAACAACATAGAAAGAGAGAGAAAGAAGGAATATAATAGAATACAACACAATACAAGTAGAAATTTTTATATTTAGTAAACTTAGAAGCATTTTCTGATTGGTAAATTCAGAATAGATTTCTCGTTATCCATTTTTTGTTGATTACTAAAACAATATAATAAGCCGTCTTTTGAACTAATAAACATCTTATTTTTCACAATACAAGGAGATGATTCTATGCCATCCATTGTAGGGAATTTCCAGTTTAATCTACCGCTTTCAATACCTATACCATATATGTGAGAATCTAAAGACCCTACATATAGCATTCCCTCTTCTTTATCATCATCATTTTTTTGTGTTACTACTGGAGAAGACCAAACCTTGTCTCCAGTTTCATATTTCCATTGGATAGAACCATTAGTAGACTTTAATGAATAGATCTTTTTATCAGAACATCCGAAGAAAATATGATCTTTTGATATAGCCACTGAAGAAAGAATAGGCTTACCAGTTTCATATTTCCATTTGATAGAACCATCTGATTGATTTAAACAATACATTATACCATTATGTGTTCCTATAAACAACGAATTAGTAGATTTCATTAAACTCGGTGTAGCTCTAATTTTACCTTCTAACATACTCTTCCACTTTAAGTTACCGTTTAAATCAAAACTATAGATACAACAATCATCTGAACCAATAAATATTTCATAGTTATTGGTAGCCGGGGAAGACCAAATAGAACCACCTGTATTAAATGTCCATATTATATTCCCTCTCATATCTAATGCATAAATTGTGGAATCAAGGGATCCAATCACTATTATCTTTCTATTACATACACAAGGAGATGAAAAGATATCCCCACTTATTTGTACATCCCATTTCTTTTTGCCTTCATTATTGATATCTAATGCATAAATAAAATTCCTGTCATGAGGTTTGGAATTTATATCATTAATCCATGAATTAAAAGTGCATGATATTAACAAATTATCATAAAGTAATAATGATGATACTAAAGGAGATCCTATTTCTTTTTGCCAATTGATTTTTTTCTTGTAAACATCAATAGCAAAAATTCTACCGGTGATAGTTGAATTATAAACAATGCCATTATGAGAAATTGCTGATGATATCATTGGTCCTAATTCAATTACCCAAAATAGTGATAGTTCTCGTGTTAGTTGTTCTGGAAATATTCCATTTCTAGCTTCATTTCCTCTAAATATGAGCCAAGAATTCTCATTATTATTGTTATTCAAACATAGAATAAAACTTGTAATCTATAATTTATTTTATGTCGTATATTACAGATGGTATGCAAGTAGCATCATTATAATAACAGGAAATATTTTTAAAATAGATCATATTTTTAGAGATATCATGACAGCTAACCCATTATAATTCTCACTATATCCAGAAATAAACTCATTAATTTGTTATTGATTTATATGAAATGACTGATTATCAAATTATATTACAATAGTAAATGTATTATGTCTGACTCACCCACCGCCATTTCTCAACTCAAATTCCCTTTTTCACTCAAGGCAGATCAAATCGATGCAGTAAACGCATGGATTGATAATGACTGTAGGGGTACAATTGTATATAGCACTGGAACTGGTAAAACTGAAATAGCTTTTGAATGTGCAAAAAGAGTTGCCTCTAGATATTCTTCTTTTTCTTCTTCTACTACTACTATGAATATTCTTTTAATGGTACCTAGAATTATTTTAATCGAACAGAACATTCGACGTCTTGTAGCGTACGGTATACCTAAGGATAAAATAGGAGCATATTTTGGTGAAAGAAAACAGATTAAAGAGATAACTATAGGTACGTATCAAAGTATAATTAGAAATCTCGACATTATTCGTAGATCTAATATGGTTATTTTTGATGAAATACATTTGATAAGAGATACGGCAAAAATATTTAGTAGAATATTCGACGTAGTTATAGAAGATCATAAAAAAGCTATTCTTGGGCTTACTGCAACTCTTGATGAAAAAGATCATGCTAAATACAATACAATTCTTACATTATTGCCACCAGTTAAAAGATATCCCATCAAAAATGCTGTCGATGATAAACGACTTGCAAAGCCGATAGTTATTCCTTTAAAGGTCAATCTTACAGAGATGGAACAAAATGATTATGATATATATTCTGCCAAAATAAAGAAAATTTCTAACCGGTTTAAGAAATATGATGCAGAGTCTATGACAGGATTGCTAAGAAAAGGTGGGTTTGTTAGTGGAATGGCCAAAGCATGGTTCTTAAACATAAGAAAAAGGAAATTGTTGTTAAGTTGTGCTGAAAATAAATTATTATCTGCTTTAAATCTAATAACTAAAAAATTTCCAAATGAAAAAATTATGATATTTAGTGAAACTATTGATTCTATCAGTAAACTTAGAGATATGTTAGAATTAGAAGGCACAAAAGCAATGGTAATTGATAGTAATACAAATTCTAGAAAGAGGCAATCGATCCTGAATCAATGGGGAAGAGAATTTTATCCTCTATTATCAGTACACACCTTGGAAATAGGATTTGATATACCACAAGTTAGAATAGAAATTATCTTAGCTACAACTTCCAATATGAATCAGGTAATACAGAGAATTGGTAGAGTTATACGTAAGCAGGAAGGTAAAGATCTTGCATTAATCTATGTCATATATGTATCAGATACCAAAGATGATAAAATACATGATATAGTCAAAAAAGCAATAACAACAACGTCAACAAAAAGTTTACAGAAATATGGAGAAGTAGATGAACAAGAAAATAAAAATAAGAAAATAGAAATACAAAAAGATCTTCTTAATAATAATGGAAATTTAAAAAAGTTAAATGTAGAAAGTAAAAGACTCGAAAAGGCTTACAATATAATAGAATCTACTTTATATGAACCTATGATAGTGGAATTACAAGAAGAAAAACAATATGGTGACCAAGGTAAAGAAAATCAAAAAATAGAAACTAGAAAATTATATAGGGTGAAAAGTAGTATCAAAGAAAAAATCAAATACTATGATGTGGATATAGAAAATAAGACTTGTACGTGTCCAGATTTTAAATTTAAGCTACACAAATGTAAACATATTGTTGCAACAGAATTATTCTTATTTTAAAAATAGCAGACTATGTATATGATAAAAGAAATACGTTGAGAAGTTATCTTTAGCAAGATCAACTTCGACAATCCATTCACACTGTATATTGACTTTGTCATGATGTTTTACAACTGCTTCATGGTCTGGTGCATCCAATAGACAAAAGCAAACACCATTCTCTTTATTATACATAAGATTTACATGTCTAACTCCAAATTCATCTACTGGTAAATCTACCAATTCCTTAAGATGATCTTGTTTAAAGGGTACTTTATGAACATCTAAAAATATTGGCACAATCTCAATAAAAGTTCATATTATTTAAATGATTTCAAAATATTTTAAAAATAGAAAAATCATTGATATCTAAATTTTTATATCTTAAACAACTCTTATAGATAGTGGAATCAGTTGGTAATGAGTTTTTTCCAGAGTTAAAGTATGAACTGAATGAGAGAAAAGCATTTGATCAAATGTCTGAGATTATCTCACAGAATACACAAAATCTAGAATCGGTATTTGATCATCAGTGGATACATATTTTAGTTGAAAACCCTATTTTTTTTGATACTATAGTTGATTTCAAGATCAAGCAAAAAGGGGTGTCTATTAGATTTATTACCAACATTACATCTGAAAATGTAGTTCATTGTACTAAGATAATGAAATTTGTAGAATTAAGACATGCAGATACCGTTAAAGGTTATTTAGGTATATCTGACGGGAATCAGTTCTTTAGTTATAATCAGTCTATTTCCAAACAAGATAACCATTTAGAGAAAAATGATCATAATTTAAAATTAAAATTTATTCATATAACCAATAAAGAATTTGTGCAAATGCAATACTATTTTCTTGAAAAACTTTGGAAGTTATCTGTTCCAGCAAGTGAAAAAATTGCTGAAATTCAAAGAGTAATGTTTGATACTAGTTTATTAAATACTAATATAACAGATTTACGTACAATACTGGAAGTATTTCCCAAAGTTATTCAATCTGCAGTAGAAGAGATTCTTTTATTTTTTCCAACAATTGATTCATTTTGGTTTGCCGAAAGTAATGGAATAATAAAATTTTTAGGAGAAGCAATTAATAGATTTATAAAAGTTAAAGTATTAATCCGTATAGATAATAAGAATTCAAACATTAAGAAAGAAATTGAACGAAAGATTAACGAGACTAAATATTAGGAACATATGTTAATTATACTACAAAAAAGATAGATACCAAAACTATAATACTTGTAACTGATCAAGCAATTGCATTTTCAATATCTATTAAGTATATTGAAAAAGGGACGTTTAAAGATTCAATAGAAATTGCCTCATTTTCTAACAACGAATTAACTGTTTCTGCCTTACTCTCATTTTTTCGATAGTTTATGGATAAGATCTGATATTGAAAAACAAAATATCATAAAACAAACATATTTTAAAAAATTTAGAGAACCTCAACTAAAAGATGAAAATTATAGACGCAAATGGTTTTTTGAACATACAAAAAAAGAATAATGTATATACTATAATTAATGATACCTCTAATATTTACTATATTCTATTACACGACTGTTATGAATCAGAATTCATATTTATGTGGAGAGCATATAATAGACTCCTATAATATACAAGAACTATTATCTATAAATAACTAATTTTTTGAACATAGTAAGGAATTTATACGTTGTAACACATTATTATAGTACTTATAAATGAAAGCCTTTGGATGGATTATATCCATAGGATTATGTTTCTTTTTTCATCTCATCTTATCTTTTGTAACTAAAATTAAATAGACTATTTTTTCTTATTTTCTTCTTCACATATTTAAAAAACCAGTGAAACGTCTTAATCTGAAGTGATTATCCATACAAATATAAATTGTAGGTTGTTGTTGTTGTTCTTAAACGGAGACGAATATCTCATGGTTTGTGGTCTCATCATTAATTGTTATTTGATAAAAAATAAAAGTTAAGAGTTCTCTTTCATTTTCTTAATTAGATTTAATCCGTGAGATTTTACCTCATCATCAATCGTAGTACTAATCAAATCGTTTATTGCATCTATACCATTATTTTTGTAAGCAGATATTGTATCAAGCATTTGCTTTCGAAGTTCTGATTCGGTAGTTCTACGAAATTGAATTTTGAGGTCCTCGATCTGTTTTTCTTCTGACATATTATTAAGTCTTATTTTTGCAACAAGTCTTATATCTTTAATGTTATTCTAAATTCTATTACATTATTTTTTAGTCTTTCTTTTATTATATCCAACTTAATTTTCCCAGATTCTGCTCTTATGAAAATTAAAACCACATTAGAAAAATACTAAGTTATAAAATGAATATTAACTTTATTTTTTTCATGAGCTATTTTTTATTTTCATATATAATTCTATAGCAATAGTAATGTCAAATACGAAAATATGTATGCTAACAAAATATATATATAAAATATTTAAAATTATTAAAAGAGATTGGAGAGTATAATAAAGAGAAAGGATATAACACCAGGCACTCTCGTTAAAATAATAGAAAAAGCAAATCAAAAGACTGGAGGAATGACTGAGGGAATAGTGAAGAAAATTCTTAACATCTTCATCAACTCATCCATATGGAATTAAGGTTATTCTAGAAAGTGGGATTGTAGGAAGGGTTAAAGAGATTGTAAACTAATATGATTAAATAAAATTCTCGAAAGGCTTCTAAGAGAGTGTTATTCTTATTATTTGTAATTGTTTTGTAAATTTTATTCCACTTTCATTAATTTATTTATATATTTATTTATTTATTATGCTTATTTTGTCAATTCAATTAAAGATAAAAAATCTGCATGTATTTTTAATTTATGAGAAGAGGAATAATATAATGTCGCCACCATAACATTATATTTGTAAAATATAATGTATTTCTATTGTTTCATGATTATAATTTAGAAAATTTAATTGTTGTAAATCAAAATATTATAAAATGCAGTAAATGTGTAAGATTATCAGAATACATCAAAAATGTGGGAACTAAAAAAGTTAAAAGATTCAAAAATTTAGATTATTGGTCCAAACCTGTATGTGGATTTGGAGATCTAAATGCTAATTTGATCATAATTGGTTTAGCTCCTGCTGCACATGGAGGAAATAGAACAGGAAGAATGTTTACTGGAGATAGTTCTGGAGATTGGCTTATGAAGGCGTTATATAACTATAATTTTTGTAATCAACCTTTTAGTAATGATACAAATGATGGATTAATATTAAATAATGTTTATATTACCTCTATAGTGAAATGTGCTCCACCAAAAAACAAGCCGTTATTAGTAGAAATTAGTAATTGTAATGAATATCTAACTATGGAGTTAAAACTATTTGATAAAACTAGTAAAGTATTTTTAACTTTAGGAAAATTAGCTTTTGATGAATTTTGTAAAATTCATAAAATAAAAGGAGTAAAATTTAAAC
>JAICEO010000046.1 GCA_025924135.1 Nitrososphaeraceae archaeon
AAAAAATTTGTAAAAAATAAAGAACTTTTTTTATTCAATGGTTTTGTAGGATCTGATGAAGACGTCAGGCTTCCTATAAGTATATTAACAGACAGGGCATGGCAGTCTCTTTTTGCCAATCAGATATTTATAAAACCAACAAAGGTAGATATCGAAAAATATAAACCAAAAGTTCTTTTAATTGCATTAAACGACTTTAAGTCGATACCCAAAAAAGATGGAACTAATTCTGAAACTTTCATAGTAATTAATTTAAAGAAGAGAATAATCTTAATCGGTTCGACATCATATGCAGGAGAAATTAAAAAATCAATTTTTTCTTTAATGAATTATTATTTGCCAGAACAAAATATATTCCCTATGCACTGTTCTGCAAACGTTGGAAACAATAAAGATTCTGCTTTATTTTTTGGGTTATCTGGCACTGGAAAAACAACCCTTTCAGCTGATTCTAATAGATTTTTAATAGGAGATGATGAACATGGATGGTCTTCTAAAGGTATTTTTAATTTTGAGGGAGGGTGCTATGCTAAATGTATTAACCTGAAAAAGGAAACAGAACCACAAATTTGGAATGCAATAAAGTTTGGATCAGTAATGGAAAATGTAGTTAATTCAAAAGATACTCGAGTTCCTGACTTTTCCAATGGTTCGCTTACAGAGAATACCCGTGTGGTTTATCCTCTGGAATATATTCCAGGTGCTGTTATTCCAAGTATAGCAGATCATCCCAAAGTCATAGTATTCTTAACTGCTGATGCTTTTGGAGTTATGCCACCCATTGCTAAACTTAGTAAAGAAGGTGCTATGTATCATTTTATGTCAGGATATACTAGCAAATTAGCTGGTACTGAACGGGGAATTACTCAACCCAAAGAAACTTTTTCCCAATGTTTCGGTGCTCCATTCATGCCTCTTCATGCCACAAAATATGCAGAAATGTTGGGAAACAAAATAACTCTTCATAATACGAAGGTATATCTTATCAATACTGGCTGGTACGGTGGGCCGTATGGAATAGGCAAAAGAATTGATTTGAAATACACGAGATCCATGGTTACTGCAGTTATCAATGGATCTCTGATCAAAAGTTCCTTTAAAACTCATCATATATTTAATTTAGATATACCTTTAGAATGTACTGGTGTACCAAATGAGTTATTAGACCCTGTTAGGACGTGGGACAATCAAGAAGAGTATTTTCAGGCAGCAACAAAGTTAGCCAACCTATTTATCCAAAACTTTGAAAAATTTGGAGACGTCTCCAAAAAAATTATTGAAGCAGGACCTAAAAAAATAAATTTATAGCCCGGAGCAGATTCGAACTGCTGTCTCCAGGTATCTTTTCAGAGATCCAGAGCCTGAAATCCCTAGCCCTACCAAGGAGTTTAGCCGCTAGATTCGGCATCAGTTAAGAAAACTGATTCGACCGGGCTTCTCGAGCTATACACGTTAATACTTATTCCGATATTTGATTTTATCGAATATAATTTTTCACTTCCTTAGCTAGATAGTGTTTGGTCTTATCAAATGAATAAAATTTATTATAATACAGAACGTAGTTTTAAATAAATCCAAATATTATTGTAACGTCTATTGCCATTGAATTACAATAGATAAATATCAACAATACTACTTTAAAATAGGATTTGAAATCAAAAAATAGTAAACTTATACGATGTTTATTACTACCAGTATTTTATCTTAATTAAGAAGAATTTATTCAGTGTAATAATTCAATTTTTTTATAAAAAATAAAAATATACTATAATGATTGTGATCATTATAGTATGATAATTAATTATGGTCACAAAAAAAGATCATGATAAATTTGTTTTGTAAGGAGTCAATGTTCCTCCTCCAATTCAGTCAGCTTAGATTTTAGGAATATTTTCGAAAAAGATATTAAAAAGAAAAATTAAAAAAAATTTATTTTTCCTGAGACAAAGGCCTTAATAATATTTCATTAATATTGAGATAAGGCGGGGAATCAAGAGAATATATAATTGCATTAGCAATATCATCTGCCTTTAACGACTCCATTTCTTTTACAGCTTTAACGAACGATTCTAACGATTTATCTGTAATTGTATTTGGTAATTCTGTCGAGACAACTCCCGGTTCAATGCATGTTACTTTAATATTATAACGTTGACTTAATTCTTGCCTTAAGCCTTCACTAAATGCTGTCACAGCATGCTTAGTAGCACAATATACACTACCAGCTGGAAAAACAATTCTTCCTGCTACTGATGAAAGATTAATGATGTGTCCAGATTTTTTGGTAATCATATATGGAATAACAGCTGCCGTACAATACAACATTCCTTTTAGATTTACATCAATCATTTGTTCCCATTCACTTACTTTAAGATTTTTAAAAAAACTTAGTGGCATAATGCCGGCATTATTAATTAGAATATCAATTTTATTCCATGTTTGATTTACTAAGTTAATAAATGAATCACAGTCCTCTTTCTTTGTAACATCAAGCTTCTTAACTAATATTTCACCCCCGTATTGTTGGACTTCTTTTTTCAAAGATTCTAGTTTTTCTACTCTTCTAGCTCCTGCGGCCACCTTTGCGCCTGCTTTTGATAATTTTAAAGCGGTTGAATAACCAATCCCACTACTTGCTCCTGTTACAATTACAACTTTATTTCTGATCATCTATATGGTAAAACTAGATGTATACCTTTAATTTCTTTTGTTATTATATTTAAAATAATTTGAAATTTTAGACCTAACATACTCGTTAGTTGCAAGAGTAAATAAAATAATAGAATCAAGTTTTTCTTTCTTATTCACAATGAACATCAATTAATCACCAGCACTTTAATTTTCATATGTAAACTTATCTAAAAAATAAACCAGGAAGGCGTCCATAGTCTCCTTATTCAAAGAGATAGAATGCATATCTGAATCTAAAATGATAATAAAATTTGTTAAAATATATAGTTGAAATTATATTATAATTAAAATAAAGGGAGACAAAATAATAAGCTTAATCAAATCCTTCATTTTCGGAAAGTCTTCCTTTTTCTAAATAAAATTTACACTCAGGAATGCATCCTGTAAACTGATTGCATCCTTCTCCATCATAGCTGCCTTTTTTCCTATTATACCACGAACTGGGATGAAAATACCACTGTTGTTTAAGTTCGTGATATTTAGCTTCGGGACTTAGTAATTTTTTAGTTCTATCAATTTTTAAATCTGGAATGGCTAAACTGTTTACCACGAGATTATTGATATAGAATCTACTTAATATGAAGAAGGTAGGATTGATCTATTACAACCTTCTTGATAAAAATTCTAAATAATTGAATATATTTTTTTTCTCTATTTGTTAATGTGAATATATATTCCTATTATCAACTCGTTAAACTAGAATTTTAAAACTGTAAGGGAAAGGTTTCGAAGGAATCATACTTTATCATAAAGTTGGAATACTTAGAGTAGAATAAAAAAACATACCTTTTCACTTAACCGTAATCGCATAAATGATTCATAAAATAATAATAATAATTCAACTACGTAATGTATTATTGCATCAATAAGTATTATTATCCTACTATTAATTACGGATAGTTACAAAAAAGTCTACCAAGTTAAAGTTAAAGTTAACTAGAAGGAAATGTATTATTATCTTATGAGCGATTTTGCATTCTTTAGATTCATAAGTAACAACTGGCTTACAGAATCAGAAAAGAATAGTAAGGATGAAGTCATCCGGATTACAGAAGAAGTTCTTGAATCGAAAGGAATAGAGTGCGACGCTAGAATTAGTAAATTATCCGAAGAGCAATTAAAGGAAATTCTTGAAGAAGTAAGAGATAAAATGAAAAAGAAAAAGAAAAAGAATAATATTACAATAGAATCGGAATCAGATTTGGTTGTTACAAATTAGGAATACAATGAAAAATGAAACCAGCTGAAAATGAAATTCCTTCATGGCCATTGATAACTGGTATTGCTGTGATTGCTTTTGGAACAATATTACTGGCATTCAGAGCAACTGTATTGTTATCGATTGTATTCATTATTTTAGGAATGATTCTGATATTATCATGGTATATATTGTATACAAAGAAAAAGTTAGAGATTTCCCATAAATATGGTACTGACTGTATTTGTCAAATTTGTGGTCATGACAAACCCTTGATCTGTATCAAAGAAAAATGTAAATGTTGTATAATTATGAAAGAGAATAAGATAATAGGACATTCAAATAACCCTTTACAATAAATTTAAGCTGATCGTTGATCTATACTTTATAAATTTTTTTGAAGAGGAGGAGTATCTTGGTATAAATTAACATCAAATTACATTATTTAGATTTAGGGGTATATTTTTTAAATTTGTTTAAAATAAAATAAATATATTATTTAATGTATTTTATTTCTATATCCTTATGTGGACATATACCAATTATTTCTTTTGCCAGTTTAAGGATTTCTTCATTTTCATTTGTGTTCGAAAGTTCTATAATTGTTTTTGCGTCAGGTAAATAAATTGTTTTGGTATTGAGATCTCCTTCTCCATCTTCCTTATTGAAAACATATCGCTCACCATTTTTAGTAATTGGATTCCAACTCCTTAATAATATACCTTGTTTTTCGATATTTTCATTATTAGTTTTATCATAAATTTTTATATGCATGAAAAGCTTGAAAAAAGTATTATTTGTATTATAAAGATATTGTAAAGTATAATTGTTATAATTCATTGAATCAAATTCCTGTTTTTTTTCTACTCCATTAAATTGTGGTTCTTTTTTTTCTAATTTTGGATGTAACATTATTATATATATTATTCTCCAACGATATATAGTTAGTTATATATATTGATGTTTCTCCAATTTAATTTTTTAGCCATTGTAATATACACGCCTCCAATGTTATTTTTATTTGTAAATACTTATGACAAATATATTTTATAACAAACAGAATAAAGACAATAAAAGTAAAATAATATTATACTATCTTATAATGAGTAATTACTCTATTACCATAAACAGCAAATTAAATCAGTTTTAATTGTATAATAAAAGTAATTGATATTAATTAGATGATAATATTTTTGCGGCGGTAGTAATCATAAAATTAAGAGATGAAGAAATTTGTGATAATTTATCTTGCTCGTAAGCTAACGAAGATATACCGCGTCCTCTGTTTTTAATTGTTTTAATATAATTATCTATAAGGAAATCTTCGACGTACTGACATAGAGAACCACTTATAATAATTCCATTTATCATTCCTATGCATGATTTCCCTAGAGAAAGAATACTACCGTGTTGTTCATAATGAAATTCGACCATTTTTTCCCCTTTCTCTTTTCTTAATATGTTCTTTGCAATGTTCATAGCTTGCCTTACAGCAAATTGAGCTAATTGTGGTGATGTCTGACCGTTCGGTAAAGGAAATGCAGAGATATCTCCAACTGCAAATGCATTATTATATCCTTCAATTAGAGATAATTTATTTACAATAATTCTATTTGATCTTGTTTTCTTGATTAATGGTATTGTTTGTATATCTCTACCTTTCACTCCGGCAGTCCAAATTGACAATGAATTTTTGAGAGTTGTACCATCACCTAATAAAACGGACGATGGATAAACTTCTTTGATGGGGTTATTTGTGATCAGATTTATCTTTTTCCTTCTAAGAAATTTTTTTATTTCATCTACTAGTTTTGGATTCCATCCAGGAAGAATATCAGACTGAGCTTCAACTATAATTATATTTAAATTTTCTTTTGAGGTTTCACTAAGAGCACCTGCTAAACTAATTCCTGTTGCTCCTCCTCCACATATGATAATATTGCAATCTTTCAAATTTTGGAGTTTCTTTTGCAACTGTATTGCATCATCTAATGATCTAAAAGATTGAGAATATTCCTTTGCTCCTTTTATACCAAAGAAGGCGTTGGAAGAACCCAATGCAATTATAACATAGTCAAAAGAATATTCTTTATTATTTGCTGTAAAAATATTCTGCTTGTCAAAATTAACTCCTAAGACCAACTCATTATAAAATTTTACATCATCCTTCATTAAATCATATATGGAAAATGAAATTTCTCTTGGTTTTTTAATATTCGCAGAAACTAAATGTATTTGTTGTAAAAGTTGATGATAGGGTTTTTGGTCAAAAATGCTTATTTCATATTTCTCCCTATTTTCATAATCTACCAACAAATTAGCAGCACAAAATAATCCTGAGTATCCAGAACCCAATATACAAATTTTTTTCATTCAAATTTCATGAATAATAAAGAACTATAATCTTTTGGCTATCGCAGAAAATGCTCATAAAGAATAAAAATGATGCAAAATTAAAATTAAAGTGAATTTGCTGTTCTTGCAGTAATCACTCTGTTATTAAGATAAGTTTGTTTGAACTCAAATTGCAAATGTTGTATAATGCATTTAGACAAATTTTTTTCTAAAATGTGCTTATTTGGTAAATCCCAATTTCTTTTGTAAAGATATCAATCTAATATTGTTTCATCTATTCTCCAACGCTATCTTCTTTTTCTTTTGTAAATGCCTCTTTTTTTCCTTCATCAACTTATATTGATGTGAAATGGACTATGTTTTATAATATCTATATGTGTCCTTATTTGATTCGTTTTAAAGAGCAAGGATGGCTAATTTGTTAAATCAAATAAATCTGGGAGGTCCTATTCTTACCAAGAATCAAAACTGAACAAATATATTGGAAATTTATCGAAATTTGCCTTCATTCTAAATATCTATTAATAGTAGACAAAATAGATATTCCAAATAATAAAATACAAATAGTGATCTTATAATTTAAATACCTTTTACAATGTCTGAACTCCACCAGAGATAACGAAAATATGGTTGCTACATTCAAAAATATTCTACATTATGTGACTAAAAAAAAAGTTTTAATAATTCAAAACCAAAACAATAATAAAAGAATTATTGTGACCTATAATAAGTTAATTATATTTTATTTTAGTCTGTAACAATTCTCCCATTTCATTGTGCATTTTCAATAAGTTCAATCCTTTTTCTGTAGTTTTGTATTTTTGATTTCCTTCAAGATATTCTAAAAGAGAGTTCTCAATCAAAACAGAAAGATATTCTCTCAATTGTGCATAACTTAAAAAAGCCTTGTACATAATTTTTGTCTTTGTTGCTCCTCCATTGGCTGCCTCTAGTATCATTGATACGATTTCTGTTCTACTTCTGTATTTCATATTCTTTCTTTTATTGATTTATTTATTTTAATATATTGGCACAATAGCAGGTAAAAAAGTTATAGAAAAAGGATAAATTGAGAGTATTAACTTCTTAAGATCATTATTCAAAAATCAATATAAATCTTCGAAATTAATACTTTGTTATATCAATTTGATTTTTAATTGGTCATCATAAAAAGCTGCTGCTTTTGATTCGTTTTTTATAACAAAAGTATATTATATTTTACTTTAAATTCTATCGATACTTATAAAAATTAAATCCAAGTATTTTTAATATGTCTATTCAAACGAATGTGACAATATTAACTACATTTCTTGTATTGACAATATGTCTAATTCCAATTTATGCTCAGACTATGATGAATAATACTGCAAACACAATAGAAAATATTGCAGATGAAAATACTAAAGTCAATTTGAATAATGTAAATAAGGGAACCAACAATTTGGAGGGAATGGATTCTACAGAAATTTTAACCCAGGTTGGCGAGGCCGCGAAAAAAATTGCAATAGGGGGAGCCAATGTTTTAGCGAATATTAGCGGTGAGATTAAAAAAGGTCTTCAATAAATATGATTGAAATTAAAATAAATAATTCCCGATAACACTTTCGGCTTGATCTCTAATGAAACATTGCTCTTTGAAAATAGTAATACTGCTATATTGATATAGAATTCAAGTAACAAAACAAATTAATAAGATGGATTTTTAAAAAAATTATTATTGCCCAAATGGGCTATTTAGTTGTGCACCTGCTACCACTCCAGCTGGACTAGGGTCAGGGTCATCAACTGGTTCTGCAGTAACATAAAATACGGTATATGTATATGGGTTTACCATTGTTTGATTTACACTGAGAATATTATCCTCATTAAATTTACCTAAACTTAATGAATACCCAGAGGCATCACCTTTATCTTCTAGCCACCCTTCATATACCTGATCATTTGCTGGAGGTACGTCCATTTCAGCAGTTGCGATAACAGTTCCATTTTGAACAGACAGTTCGAGGCTCCCTTTTTTGTCGCCACCATGTAGATTACCTGCTGTAGGGGCAGTTAAATCTGTAGAGATGTTTTGTGCTAAAGAAGTTTGGAGAAAATTAGGAGTTATGCTAATTAATGTTCCAAGTACAACTATAAAAGTAAAAGTATTTGTACTTATTTTAGACTTTTGCATTGATTATAATTTATTTACTACATATTAATAAGTTTGTTGTAATAAATTAATCAAATAAAAATGAGATATAAATGCTCCAGTAGGATAAGTAAAAAGGTAGGAAGAGAGGTTTCATGCGTTCTTTAGTTTTTAATTTCATCTCCATGAATCCTTTGTAAATTAAATTTTTCACCACAGAATGGGCAAAACTTGAAACCTTTCTTATCATCACCTAATTTTGTATGTCCTATACTATTAACAATGATAAAAACTACATTAGGTTCTTTCATAACGTCAACATTATCATATTCAAAATATTCAGGATCTTCTAAATCAATTAAAAAGGTATCTTCTAAATCACCACAACAATAACCAAGCCTATGGTATAAGATAAAACTTGTATAACCAGAGTGTGTTTCTATACTGGAATTGTTATTTTCATCTATTTCTAACTCAGATGTCGCCTCTAAATCGTAATATATTTTCATAAGTCTTGTACTAAAGTGATTATAAATTTTGTTAATAAATTCATTTAGGTTAGAAAGAGTTAATAAAAGATAGTTTCATGTTACGACTACTGTTAACCAAGACTAACGTATCATATAACGGATTTTATACTAGGATCAAAAGGAACTTAGAAATCTACCCAAAACATCTATCTACTATTTGAGGGTAAAATCATCTGGTGAATGTTGCTGTTAACGCAACACTACTCCCTTCCTTGAGTTCAATAGGCTCGTTACCATTGTTGTATAAAGCAAGTCCATTAATTTTTTCTAGAGTTGTTAATTCGCCTGTGATTGGGTCATTTCCCTTCATATTTTTATCTAAGTTTACTGAAAATAGCCCCTGAGTTTTATCAAGACTTTGAATTTTAGATGGGCTGATCAATGTACCAGCATGATTGTCAATGTTATTGTCAATATATATTACAGCCAGATTGAGATGTGGAGATTCAGGTATGTTCATAGTAATTCCCCCATTTTGTATGATACAGGGATAAAAGTTGGCTAATAACCTTATCCCCTTTGGATCAATAATTCCGTTTAGTGCAATGGTTTCTGATTGAGTGGGACAAGTTGGATCGCTGACAATTATAATTTCTTTTTCACGATCACTATCATCCTTTACAATTACTTTGTTCTTAGTTTTACTAATAATATTAGTAATTTTTTCAAATTCTAAATTAATTTTATCCTTGATATTATTTTCTTCCTTTGAAGATTCAGTGTTATCTTCCTCTCCTGTTGGTGGTGTGTTATCTTCCTCTCCTGTTGGTGGATTTACATTACTAACTCCATCTGGATTTGTTGAGAAATCCGGTGTATTCTTTTCGCTATTCTCTTTGCTTGCATCGTTTGATTTGAAATTACTCTTTTCGCTGCTATCACTATCATTCTTGTCGCTGCTATCACTATCATTATTGTCGCTGCTATCACTATCATTCTTGTCGCTGCTATCACTATCATCCTTGTCGCTGCTATCACTATCATTCTTGTCGCTGCTATCACTATCATTCTTGTCGCTACCACTTTGCGCATATACAATTTGGTTAAAATGATCTAGAGAAAAAAAAGAATTAGTTCCATAGGAGAAAATATCTAGTTTGAAGGGGGATCCAGTTATTAAAACAGTAATATACAAAAAAATACTTATAATAATCAATGATTTTTTTAACATTTAATTAATAAATGACTCTGCATAAGATATTAAAGTATTATGACAGAATAATATATAATAAATTTTCAATAATTTAAGGTATAGTCAATTTCTATAGTTATTTTAAATATTCTTTTAACTAAACATTTTGTATTACTATTTGGTCTATATCAATGTTTATCTTTGCTTTAGTATATAGCATATTCTAGTATTAGATGATTCGATCCATCAGTTTTTTTGTGAATGTATTATAAAACAATACATATTGAACTATCCATTTTTGTTGTATGTGATTTGCAATTTGATATATAATCGGAGGACAAAATAAATTTTAACATCAATTAAGATTGATTTTATTTATGATAATGCAACACAGTTACAATATACACTTAAATTATTTTGTAGTTCTATGCTACCATAAAATATTAATTATACTAATACATATTTATTTATAATTTTATTTTGGAAATTTTTAATGGTTCTAATTATTAACTTTAACTTTTATTGATAATTGAATCAAGGCAACAAATTTGTATTAAGGCAAGTTAATAACATATAATATTTATGAGTTTAATTTAAATTTAATATATCAAATAAAAAATATAAGTATCTTTTTTACTTAATCTTTTGTGATCTCACTTTTAAGTAAATGATAATAAGTCATACTAATAATATTTTTTCTAGTATTTCTCTTATCTGAAGTTAGAAAATCGGTAACTCTATTTAGCTAGTTTTATCTATAGAGTCTTTTGCAACTGTGTGATGCCATATCTTTTCTTCGGTGGTAGTTTTAATTTAATATGTTATCTTATTTCTTATTCCTTGTCCATAAATAGAAAATAAAGTAAATCTAAAGAAATAGAAATTAAAAATATCTTTTCAAATATATTTCGAATTTTAAAGAGAAAAGAAGTTGCATGATATGATAAATGAGTCGGACAGACGAAATTATATAGTTGTCTAGCTTATGTTTACATCTGCAAAACTTTCATCAGATAATAATTTCGAACAACTGTAAACTCAATTGTTCTATTTATACAATTAAGAATAATAAAATTGAGCAGATCATTTCAATAAAGACAGATATTTATCGATCTTCTGCAGAAATAAATGCCCCATCACCAAATTTCTTAGTTTTTTCATTTTGAGTATTTTTAGTATTTTTGGTTATTTTTGTCATTGTCAAAGCATTTGGTTTCATGGGTTGCAAGCCTTTTATATTATCAATAGTAGGGGATGATAATGCGACACTTTGGATTTCTTCATTTGGTAAATTAATTTTGCTATCTTCTTTTTCATTTGTAGATCGGGTTTCAGAGTCTGCATCGTCTGACAATTTATTGTTTTTTTTCATCATTTACATTATATACTGTCTTTCTAATATTATTTCTGTAATATTATATAATTACAATCATTAAATAGATACCAACAGAAGAGAGTTTTAAATAAATTGAATGTATAACCATCTCTTATTTTTTGTTGCTTATAGTGAAAGATCTTTTTTAATTTTTCACTTCTCTTAATTCTTTTTCTTTTAACAACAAAAGATTTAAAATAACAACTATTCCAACTTACGAATTATTACAGTCTTTTATTTTTCCTTTTTAACAAAATAGAAGTAGGTCTATTTTCTAACCCAGATAAATTTTTTCTTGGTTACAGATATTTTTAGAGACCCTCCATTTTCGAAATTAGTTAAGTTTTTTTCAAACTCTTCATAAAAACCGAGATTAAAGCAAGCTGAAGGATCTTGATCTAAATCGCAGCGTTTCTTGAGGATAGAATGTTCTTCTTGTAATTTTTTTAACCATAATTCGATTATCCCTGGATTAGAATTTAGAATCGATTCGACAATATCAGCAGAATACAGAGCAATTCGATATAAAAGGGGTTTATTAGGGGTTAGCTCATAACCATTGACGACTAATCCGCAGGACGGGTCTTTTAGATCTTCACTCACATACAAATTTTGTATATCAATTATTTAAATAATTAATATTTGATAATGTGTAATAATTATTGTAAGAATCTTAATCCCACGATAATTTTGTTAAATTAATTATTTAGAACTTTAAATAAAGTCAATTTGTTATAAATTTATCTCAGTTACAATTATCACTAATACCAATAGAAAAATAGCTACACTTGATTTGGATAATAATATTTCTTTAAGAATTATACCACCATCAATGGCGCCTCAATTGTAAACTTAATCCATAGATTCTAATCTTATTTAGACGGCATTGATTGACAACCTTCTCTATTTAATTCCCTTTAATTTTAATATTCTTCTTTAGTGGGTAAATAAGATTTTATTTTTTTCTAACAATGCATTTTATTGCGCGGATTGTTATCTTTTATAGATTCTTTACGCTATGGCTCGATTATTTTGGATAAGAATAATATTATCATAATAAAGAAAATGAAATTTTTTTAACTATAATTTGCTCAATTATAAAAATATAATGATATGTTAAGGGAGGATTAGCAATTCAAAAAAAAATCAAAAAAAATTATAGAATTTTAAACAATTCTATTCTTAATCTTCTGAATTATCGTCGTTATCTTTGTTATCGTCGTTATCTTTGTTATCGTCCTTATCGTCCTTATCTTCTCCATCATCAGAACCTACGTCTGCACTACCTTGGTCTTGGGTCATTCCTCCCATATCTGCTCCTGGTTGACTTTGAGCAAATCCGGTATCATTTCCTTGAGGTTGAGCCATTCCAGTATCGACGGCTGATTGACTTTGGTCCATTCCAGCGTCACTACCTGATTGACTTTGGTCCATTCCAGCGTCACTACCTGATTGACTTTGGTCCATTCCAGCGTCACTACCTGATTGACCGCCATCATCTTGTTGTGCTAATACATTTTCGAATACAGCTGGTATTCCTGCAATTAAAGCAAATGCAAGAACTGATGTAATTACTATGGAAGATACTTTTGAATCCATATTGGCTGTTGTCAACTATAGTATTTATATATTCAACATCTAGAACTTTGTTAATAGAGTCAATAGATGTAACTTGTCGGATCTTGTCAAAATATAGTGGAATGCTTTTTAATTATCTTTTACAATCTCACACGAATCTATATCCCTAAAAGAAACTAGTATCGTTATTTATTATAAATCATATGTGGTTTCCTTTAATATTTCATTATGATAAATCACTTTATTTTTCGTGAAATTCTTTATTCGTTCTGTGATTTGTCTTTACTTAAAGGCGTTACTACACTTCATTTCTTCCAAGTCCCATTTCCTAATTTCATCTTGCTTCATGTTCAGCATGCTGCAAGATCAATATTACACTATATCCTTACCGTTTAAATAGCACTATATCAGTATCTAATTAATGATTTTTTACAGAAGAATTCCTGACTTGAGAAATACTCCACCAAACTCAATGAACTTAGGTTTTGCAATAGATTCTATATCCGATAAAGTAATGCAACAACAGCGGGAATTACTCAATAATATTGGTATGTCTTCTTTGACCTCACCGTTCAATCAGAATAACAATCCGGAGCCTGATCCAATGGTAAAAGAAGAAATCGATCGAAAAATACGCGCACTTTCAAGAAACCCCGAGGATTTCTTTAAGACAGGCTAAATGTAACTATTTCTTTTTTTGGAATATCTTAAGTAACATATTATAATTTTAAGCATTAAATCTTTCTATCTATTTTTACTCTTTAATGTGAACCCTTTTTTTTGTTTATGATTGTTCGAAAAGTTATCTATTATATGAGTTATAGAAACTTTATATCTCTAGAGTAGTTTAATTAATATCTTGACTTTTAAGAGAGTATTCATTATAAAATTTGTTCTAATTTTTTTGATAATAATCTACAGTAGAAAGTATATTGTTATTTGTTTCAAATTGAAACCCTAGATAAATGACCTCTCTAGAATTACATTCTCTCAAAATATACTGGATAAGCTGTTTCAATTTTTGTTTTTTTAACAGTATAAAATTATTATATCCAAAAACAATACCAAAAGATACAATAACTAAGGTAATGAAATAGTTATAAAATATGTCTTATAGAATTAAAATTTCAAATGGAATAGAAGAAATCCAAATAGAATCAGACGATATTTCTGATATAGATACCATCATTAAGAAAGTAGAACAATTAAAACAATTGTTTACGAAAAAATCACGTGTGGATTTCCATCCGAAGGCGGAAGAAGAATCTTACCTCGGAAAATCATAATCAGGGTCATGATATCTATATATTTTTATTTTTTAAGAGTGGTTTTATTATTTTTAATAATAAAATAACAAAGACTGAATGTTACTTCACATCTCAAATATTTGGAGTTATGAGAAAATTGTATCATGTTTATCCTGGGTTTTATATTCTAACTCTTCTCATTTGAAATCCAAATATAATATTCCTGTCAAATAATTTTTTAAAATTTTGAATTTAATTGTATTAATTTAACAGAAATTCTTCTTGTATTATATATTCTTGAAAACTTAATGTGTCTGTCAATAGTGAGAAAAATACTTACATGATATTATTTAGAATAAAAACAATCCGAGAAAATATGATTACTATCATATCTTTCCAAGAGCGTAACCAATATCCTGGCTACTTAACACTTAAGTTGAAAGCTAATTAATTTTCATTTAATTAAAACAAATTTTGATGATTTATAGATTAAGGGAAATGTCTTGTGCACCATGTTCGGGAGTTGACCATAATTTTTATTAATTTGAATCAATGTTAACATCATTTGTTATTTTAATATAATCTATAAACATCATAAATCTTTATTTTATTGTAGCGACCATTTAAATTTGTAACATTTATACAATCTAAGAATACAACTTTATAGTTTTATTTATTGTGTTTCAAAAAGAGGTACTATAATAAAAAAAATGTGATATGTTAGATACTTACTTTTTACTGTATTCCTCTTAAATTCTTTAAAACTTTTGGTATTACTTAAAATAACTAATGAATTGTGCATTTCGAATAATATTATCATACTATTTCGAAATTCACTTTCCGCTAACCTAATTGAGATCTCATTTTATTTTCGACCTTTTTATTTTTTCTTGAAGTAACATACAACCTTGTATTAGTGTCTCTGGTCTTGGTGGGCATCCTGGTACATAGACGTCTACGGGAATAATACCATCTACTCCAGGTAAAACATTATAGGAA
>JAICEO010000047.1 GCA_025924135.1 Nitrososphaeraceae archaeon
ACTCCAATCTTTTTATAAAGGACAAGGTGCAAATTTTCTTGTAGTAACAGGGATTCATACCGATATTTGCGTTAAACATACTGTATACGATGCTTTCTTAAATGGTTTTAATATAACAGTTGCTGAGGACGGAGTAAAAGCACTACCACTAGTTGATAAACCGATCCTAAAATATATGAAAGAAAAATATGATATCAAAATAAGTAAAATTAAAGACATCTTACAGCAAATTGTATAGATTTGATCAACATGTTTCTATTTTTCCTTTTATAAGCTAAATAATTTAGCCTAAATTGTATATGTTATATGTTTCTAAAAAACAACATTAAAACTCAATTTAATAAACTACACTTTCAACCAACAAAGATTACAAAAAAGTAATCAGAAATTTTTAATAATTTTGAAAATATAGATTAGATAATTATTGTAAATAATCAAATTTTAAAAAATTAGAATTAAGTTTTTTATCGAATTGGTTCAATTTAAGAATTTAGCTTTTATACAATTTCCCACAATTCTTTTATAATTATAATCCATAGTTAAATAAGTAAAAGTTTAATGACCAAAAAAATAATTGTATTCCCTGAACAATCAAAAATATATAGTGAAATACTGAACCTTGCACGCAAACCAATAAGCAGGAAAAAAATAGAAAATAAATTAGCACTTTCCCACCAACAACTACGGAGATATACTGCAGAACTGATAGACAAAGGACTTTTGCATTCATATAAACGAAATGATGAATTCATATGTAGCGAACGAGGGTATGCTTATTTGGCTAAGTTATCCTTTAATAAAAGTGATAATACAATTTTAAATGCATATGATATTAGTAGAGAAATTATTTCGCTCGAGCCAGACAATACACTTTATGATGCCAGAAATTTTATGATTCGATATAATATAAGCCGTATTGTTATCATAGAGAATCAAAAATTAGTAGGAATCATTACTGAAAAGGACATTTCAAAATTCTTATATTCTACTCTTACACAAAAGAGATTATCAGAGATTTTAATTAAAGATATTATGACCAAAAGATTAGTTACTGCAGAATTCAATTTTTCCATCGCTAAAATCGCAAAGATGATGTTAGATAATAACATTAGTTCTGTCGTCGTAAGTGATTCTGAAGGAGATCCTCATGGAATAATTACTAAAACGGATTTGGTAGAATATTATGCATATCATGTTAAAAATAAAGATAAAATAAATGACTCTATGTCAGAAAAAGTATATACTGTTTTTCCTGATGAGAATAGTCATATGATTATTTTATTGATGAATACTTATAATATATCTAGAATTGTAGTTATTGACCATAATAAACCGATTGGTATTGTGACTGTTAGAGATTTATTACCTTTGACACCTATTCTCCTTGAAAAAATATCAGATACTAACCACTTCAATGATACCAATATTCAAAGATCTGTTGCTTCAAGATTTAACTCCATTTTATTAGCAGAAGATATAATGAAAAGAAATCCAATAACTGTTTCAATGAATACTGCTTTATCAGATGCAGCAATAATAATGATAAGAAATAGAATAAGTGGTATACCCGTTATTAATAATAAAGGATTACTTAAAGGAATAATTACTAAAACTGATATAATTAGAGCATTATGTTAAATAATTTTAATCCTTACCCAGATCAACATGAATTGTTTTATATGTATCCTTGGAATTCCTACATGAACAAATGACTGAACTTTAATTGGAATTATAACTACAATAAATATATTAAATGTTATTAAAGAAATTAAAGAGATAAACAAGATCACAATAATAGAGATAGTGCCAGTTAATCCAATAGTCATTAATCAAAAAAAAGATATTGAGAACAATTAGTATTATGAATAAAAACTGTATTTCCATGATTCCAGTTGTCGATAATGATAGACGAATAATTGGAATTTTCCCAAGATCTGAGTCAAAAAGAATTAATCAATATCTAATAATATTTAGTTAAAAATATTGTAATAAATTACTAGAACTATCTTAACTTTAATTGCTTTATAATGTTTATCTTATATTATATCTTTAATTATTTTATAGTAATTGACTCAAAATAAATTTTGTAATTAAAATCAATAAAAATGTGCCCTTATGGTAATATAATAATAAGATAACAATCAATTAAGGCACAAAAAAACTATAGTATGTCTATCATTGATAATCATGTTTTTGTTAGCAACGACTACAAATATATCAAATAGAGAAATGTAAAATGAAATAATTGAATCTCTTATCCAAAGTATTCAGAATCAATATTTATATAATTTTTCTTATAACTAATTCAAAAGATGTTATTTAATTGAAAAAAATGAACAACTAGCAAAAAAAGTATCTTCAGTTGTTTTACCAATAATATTAATAGGATTGATTACTTTCATGATTTTTTATTTTTTAAATCCACAAATAGAATATATTTATCAATATAATAAATCAATTAGAATAGAAAATCAAATCTTTGCAACCCTTTCAAATCCTATAGGTATAGCGGCGGATAATGCAGGAAATGTTTATGTTCTTGATAAGGATAAAATATAAAAGTTTACAACGAACGGTACATTTGTTAAAGAATGGAATATTCCAATAACAAAAATGTCAGAATGATCCATATTTCTATTCATCATACAAGCATTACAATTTTAAAATTGTTATACCAGAGAAAAAGATACATCTACGAATCTGATTAATTTTAATTGATGTATTTAGTAATATTTTTAAACTTCTAATATTTTTTATTATTTCTGGTTTGGTATTTGGCATATCTTTCCAACGACTAGCAAAGCAACAAAAGGTTATCATTCTTGGATCTTGGCTTGGCTGGGCACTTGATGGTTACGATCTTGTCTTGATGCTTTTTGTAATTTCATCAATAAATCAATTATTCTTTCCTTCTAACGATCCATCCTTGAGTCTATTAGCTACCTTTGCAACATATGTAGTAACACTAATAATGAGACCTTTCGGTGGAGCATTCTTTGGAAATTTTGGTGATAAATATGGAAGAAAGAATGCTATGATAATAACAATTACAGGTTTTTCTTTGGTAACTTTTTTGACAGGTTTATTGCCAACCTGGCAATCTGTAGGAATTTTAGCTCCAATTCTATTGCTAATAATTAGATTCTTACAGGGGTTTTTCGCTGGTGGCGAGTGGGGTAGTGGAGCCGTAATCAGTATGGAATCTTCACCAAAACCTTTGCGAGGACTTCTTTCAGGATTTGTACAAAGTGGGTTTACATTTGGTTTCCTTCTTGCATCAATTTCATTTCAAATCACTCAATTTGTCTTTCCTGATGATAAATTTATTGAAATAGGTTGGAGAGTATTATTCTTTACAGGTATACTACCAGGTCTAGTGGCATTGTTTGTAAGATTAAAAATGAATGAATCACAGGTTTGGATTAAGAAAGTAAAAGAAAAAAAGATTGCTAAAATTCCATTAAAGAATGTTTTATCTAATAAAGATAATAGAAAACGCTTCTTTTTGTCTTTAATAGTCATGACTGGTCTTATGTTTTCATATTATATCTCTATAGGTTTTTTGCCTACTTTATTAGAAAAATATGTAAAATTAGAAAGACAGGAAGTAGCAAGTATCATGATTGTTACTATAATATTTTCCTTAATAGGTCATTTATTTACAGGCTTTATTAGTCAATATATTGGTAGGTTAAAAATATTAACTATATTTGGTATCGCTCCATTAATAGTGGCTATCCCTTCCTTGAATGGTATCTTTACCGCCTCAGATATTTTTGAGATTGCTCTTTACACTTCTTTGTTCGTTTTCTTTGTATCTAGTGGATTTGGACCAATGCCTGCGTTTTTATCAGAAAGATTTCCTACTGAGATAAGAAATAGCGCAGCAGGTTTTGTTTATAATGGCGGATTATTGATAGGTTCATGGGCGCCCTTAATAGCTATTACTTTATTGTCTTATTTTGAAAAGTATAATATTGCTCAATATTATGCTGTTGCTATAAATGTTATAATAGCTTCAATAATTCTTATAGTAGGTTCTAAAGTTAATCCAGATACAAGGAATGTAGATCTAGGATGATTAATATATTGATAGATGTAATATTATTTTATATCTTAGTTTTGTAACCCTTGTAAGATTGCTTCTTCTTTATTGTTTTAGAAGAAACCAGATTAATTTTTAATAATACAATGGTGCTAAAAAAACAAAAAATTTATAATATTATAAATGATTATTATTATTATATTATTATGAAAGATATTGGATTGATTGTTTCTATTTTATTTACTATTTTTCCTATGCTATTTGTTACTACTACTTTTACCTATATTCCCACATTTGGAGATGGTTTATTTATGGAAGAATTATCCGCATCAATGGCTGGAAGAGACATCTCCCTTTTGATAAAGATGTCTCCTCCTGTAGTTACAACAGAGACCTTAAAAGGTGGTCAAACTCCTTTAATTCAATTTAGATTATCTGATACTGCTACCAATGAAACTCTAAAACATGTCACGTATTTAATAGAGATTGAAAAAAATGGAAAGCGTCTATTATTAGATACGTTTCATTCCCACAGTGGCAATCTAGGAATAAAGATGAGACCTTCCAGTGCTGAACACATTACAATAAATGGGGAACAAGATCCTATTTTAGCTGCTTATACTGGAGATATGGAGCATCCTGTATCTGCAACAGGACCAATATTTGCTGAAGGAGGACTTTATCACTTTATTGTCACTATAGAAACGATTGATTTTGATAGAACTTTTCTTCCAACAGATAAACAGCCAGTGTATGAAGGTTGGCTTAGTGTAGGTTATACACTAGATAAGGATCTTCAAATTAATGGCGCATCTTATCCTATACAGACACTTTCGTATTATGATATATTAAAGAATTTTACATATGATTCTCCAAAGAATGAATTGCAATTTGCAATGCCTTTTGATTGGAATCTTGATAGATTAAAAAAGGTGAATGTTTTTGTCCATGAGGAAATATCCATTCCAAATCCTAGTCCTCTAGCTGCAAATGGCTATGAAGGTACTGTCAATAATATTAATTTGTCTCCTAATTTATTAATGCTAGATAGAACAAATTCAACAAAAGATGTAGTACATTTCATGTTAACAAAACCTGTGATTTTAGATCTAGCTCAGAAAGTAGCAGATAATAGTAAAAATAATCAAAACATGACAAACGAAATGATATTTACTCTTTCTCCTTCTAAAAATGCTGTCAATCCTGGTTCCATGGTAGGTCCTAACTCAATGAATATGTCAATGAATATGCCAATGAATAATGGTAGCGGCGGCGGTGGTATGTAAATTTATCATATAATAATTCTAATTGAAATTTTTACATTTTTTAATTAACATATATTTATTTCACAAATCTCTCTGGATATTTGGAATGAACCAAATCTTTGAATCTAATTCAATATAGATTCGTAATTCATATTATTACTATATTGTAGTTTTTAATTCTTCCTTATTATATGATTCTTTTTTTTAGTAAGTTACTTTATCTGGTCTTCATATTGTTTTATAATTTTTTCATCATTATCATATCGTATACCTGATGAAACCATTGTATAACCAATTGGTTTAATTCTTCTATCTGGATATTCTAACAATTGTATAATCCCTTCTAAAGTAGGTGCTCTATCATTTGCTGATTGTATTGCATGTGGTAATCCTAGTGTAATCTTTTTCCATGGAATGGAAATATCAGCCATCTCACAATATTATTATTAAAAACATTGATAGAGAAAATATATTATATTTCAGATTAATTTGACTTTTAATATATAACTACTTAGTAAACTAAACTTATTTGTTGCTATAGAAAAATGATGTGATATAATATAGAGGAGTATCAATTTTATCATATAAAGATTAAAAGGCAATTTATAATTTTGTAAGTATTGTATCCTTAGTAAATCTACATATACAAAACTTATTAAATTAATTTCTTATCTTTTTATCCTTTTTTAACATTTATGATGATCTTTTCTTCAACCAATCTCCAACAGTTGGCCATAACTCGGTATGTGCACTAGAACTTATACATGCACCAACATGACCTGAATTAAATTCTATGATTGATTTATCTGAACTTCCTATGACATCATTTAATGCTTTACTTGAGGCAGGTGCAACCAAATCATCGTTTGATGCTATAATATTTAAGAATGGATGATTAATTTTGCTTAGATCTATTGCATTCTTATTTCCATTTATCGTCATTTTATTTTTTATAAATAAATTTTTTTGATAGCAATCCTGCACGAATTGTTTATATATTTGACCTATTACAGGTGGACTATCGTATAACCATGCTTCTGTAGCAAAAAATTCCATAATGGATTTAATATTCCTCAATTGCCCTTCAAGAAAAAAATGAGGGTATTTATGAAGATAGTCTATAGGACTTCGTAACAAAAATGCACTATTAATAAAGGAACCAGGTACATTACCAAAAGCATCAACAAGTGAATCTGTATTTATGTTTCTTGTCCATATGCTTAAAAGATTATTATCAATGCTAAAATCTCCAGGGGTTGCAAAAGCTATTACATTTCTTATCTTTTCTGGATGCAGGGCAGCAAGCATAAGTGCTAAATCTCCTCCCCAACAGTAACCAAAAAGCGATACTTTATCAGAACCTGTATGCTCTCTTATATAATCTACAGTTTTAGCAAGATAGTTATTTACATAATGACCAATAGTTAATTCCTTATCATATGCACTTGGCGTACCCCAATCCGTTGCAAATATGTTGAAACCTTGTCTTTGCAAATTTTGTACAATACTTGAATTAGGTAATAGGTCAAGGATATAATGTCTATTTATAAATGGATAAATTATCAGCAAGGGAGTGGTAATAGAAGAAGTTTCAAAAGACTCCTCTCCTTCATTTGTCATTTCTGTTTTTTTTGTTATTTTTGATCTTTGTTGCATATTGTTATTATTTTCTGAACTATAACTTTTTTCTTCTTCTTCTTGCCGAGGCACATTATAATGCATTAATGAATATGTATCACCAAGATTAATCTTATGAGAAGAAGTTCTCCTCCATGTATCCCTTATTGGTTCGATAAACGCATTGTTCCAAAAAGAGTTTAAATTGGATATATTCTTGTAAAGGTATCCTGTACCTGTAATATTTACTAAATTGCAAAAGGATTCAACAACTTCTGAAAGAGAATCTACAAAAGTTTTTTCTCTAAAGTTTACATCAAACTTATAACGTATTTTTGAAAAAATGATTTTTTCAATCTTTCTATATAATTCCCGCAGTTGTTGTTGATTTTCATTAAAAAAATCTTGAGGCTTGATTTCATTTCTTATCTCTTTAATCTCTTTTCTTGCATCAGTAAATGGTACAGAAATAGCATCAATAAATACACTATTTAATCTAGAGTAAAATTCAATTGAAGATGCATAAGCATCAATATATGCATCTATGAAATTAGGAGGAGATGTTATAGAATAATTATGATTAATCTTATAATTATCACTTTTTTTAATATTATTGTTGATATCAGTATTATATGAATTCATTTTGTTTTTTATAGAGCAGAGAGTTAAATATTCTTTTATTATATTTGGTACACAAATATTAAAAGAATTAATTTAAAAAAAATAATTCAATACCAAAAGTTGCTGTTATGTCTATTCAATGGAATTCCTATAATAAACAATGACGGATAGGTATTTGGCATGATAACTACTATAGATATATTACGTGCTATGAAAGAAGGAAAAGATTTAAACAACACCACAATAGAAGAAATAATGACAGTTAATCCAACAGTCATTAATCAAAATAAAGACATTGGGGAAACAATTAGTATTATGGATAAAAACGGTATTTTTATGATTCCAATTATAGAGGATGATCGACGAATAATTGGAATTTGCCCAAGACATGACATATTAAAAAGAAATATTAAATGAAAGATCTATATTTATATGTAAAAAAAATATTACAACAACAATAGGCGAAGGCTAAGAATATGAAAGATCGACATACTATAGATTTTGGAAAGTCTCATAAAGATGTACAAATATTGCAAGATAGATTGTTAAAAGAATTATGTTCTAGAGATTTCTCTTCTAAACGATTAGGTACCTATATTTGATATAGAGGATATTTATAGAAAATCATTTACAAATGTAGAAAAACTATATTTTTTGAAATTTCTTAAATGGTTTGCCCAAGAATCTGGATATATTCAATTTCTTTTTGAAAATAAAATTGGCATTACATTTCTTGGGAGAAATTATTGCATCATTTCAAACCAATACAGATAAACAATCTATACTATTTTTTTAATATTTATTTTGACAAATAATATTTAAATCAACAATATGAAAATGATATGCATGTCTTACTATTACAATTTTTTTTCTTTTTTTAATTGATTTATCTATATGTATTATTATATTAATTTGGTTTTATTTTATTAGATGGATTTAATATATGTCAAAAAAGTGATTAAAAGGTATATTTTATAGAACAATATTTTTATTATCTTTTGTAACCAATTTCTCTTAAAAAAGTTTTTCTTTCTATGATATTATCTTCATCTTCTATTCCTTTAGGCTTGTATCCATCTACAATACCTATTATGGCTCTTCCTTGATCTGTTTCTATATACATTATTTCAATTGGATTGGCTGTTGCACAGTAAATATTCACTATTTCTGGAACAGCTCTGAGCATTGATAAAACATTAACAGGAAAAGCATTTTTTATCAAAATTATTAAACTATGTCCAACCGATAAAGAAAAAGCATATCGAGTTGATTCTTTCCTAAGTTCTTCATCATTTCCATCGTGTCTAACCAAACATTGTCCGCTAGCTTCACAGAAAGCTATTCCGAATTTAATATTTGGAACACAATTCATTAAGCATTCATAAACATCTTCTACGGTTTTTATAAAATGACTTTGTGCGACTATTATTTGAGAATCTTTAGAAGGCTCTATTTTTATTTTATTTATTTCCAATATTATGGTACAATCAAATATTCAATTAAATCTTTCTAGTTAAATATTTTTATTCATTATATTTTGAATAATATCTAATAGTCTTCTTCTCTGCCTTATTGATAGAAGGATTAAAATATCTCGTATAATTTTTTTCTCTATATTGTATTTCCTATACATAATGGTATGAATATGAATAATGGTATGAATATGAATACAAGATTCATGTTATTAATGAGTAATACGAATTCTATTCATATCTTTCTTACTATATACTAGCTCTTATAATTTGAATATTATAGAATAGTTATTTATTGATATACCCTTTGGTGTAATTACTTTTTCAAATATTGTCGTATGTTTACTATTAAAAAAGATGATTTATCATCTAATAATAAGAATTACAATAGAGACCATTCTAATAAATGATATTCCAATTAATTTGCATTTGTCTAGCCATCTTAAATCTTTTTATAGTAAATAGATATATTATCAGATTGACAGTTTATATTAAAAATAAAGGTTATTTTTCGGAGTCGAAAAAATCTAGAAATATAAGAATTTTTTTAAAACAAATATTGTTGTATTGTTCTATTGTTTCTATTATATTATTTGTGTCTAATATAACTACAGTTGGTTAAGATCACTAATATAGATTCAAAAAATAGCGATAGAATTACTCAGTCAGAATTACTAAATGAACTATATTTTAAGAAATATTAATTCTATATCAAAATTATGTAGTAACTTATTGTCTAATTACTAGTAATATAAATTGATATTTCAAATAATTATTTTGGCTGGAATCCACCATTGAGGTAGACCTTAAACCTCCATCATTTCTTTTTTATTTTTTTATTGCGTAGTTTAAATTATTAATTAATAAATTTATTAATTACTTAATCTATTATTCTACCGATATATTATTAACTTTAGTAACAAAAAATTTAACGAATCATTTTTCCTAATTGATTTCAGGATAAAAATTAGCAACTGTAAATCACAATAAATATTCTCTGATCTAATTCACTAATGTAATGTAGTAATAGTATGTTATCAAGTGTTCCTACCAATTTCAATTATATTTATCCTGTTTAACAATACTATGCATAAGTCAATATTTACCTTTGTACTTTTAGCAAGTTCATTGGTAATGTTATCAGCCATCCCATTGCTTAACCACAACGGTTTTACAAAAACAGCAATGGCTCAGGGATACTATGACGATAGTTCTTCTAGCCAATATCCAACAGACGATAAGAAATATGAATGTAGAACAGGTCCATTTGAGGGATTCTTTGTAGGTTCAGAGGAATTCTGTAAATTTAACAAATTTGGTGATAAGGATAGAAAAGATATTAGTAGAGATAATAGAACAGGTACACAGGGTCCACAAGGTCCACAAGGTCCACCAGGAGTTAATGGAACACAAGGTCCACAAGGTCCACCAGGAGTTAATGGAACACAAGGCCCACAGGGTATACAAGGTCCACCAGGTTCACAAGGAATACAGGGTGAAAGAGGATTTAATGGTACAGCAGGAATAACTCAACTCACCAATGGAACAAATGTTTATTTAGTCCAGAACGTAGGAGACCCTGCAATTGGATTCAACGCAGTAGAGGTAGAGGCTTTATGTGATTCTGGGGATTTTGTATTAAATGGAGGATATTCAATTGAGGCAAATAGTCTTGGTTCAGTACCAACTGATAAGCCTATAACATTTGAACATGAACCAGGTAGTGGATGGAAAGTATTCGTTGGTCAAATACAACCAGGTGTTTTCGTTACGGTTTATGCATTTTGTTTTGACAATCCACCATTGAGGTAGACCTTAAACCTCTCCATCATTTTTTTATTTTTTTCTATATTGCTCATTTAATTAATTAATTAATCTATTACTCTAGCGATATTAGAATTATTAGAAGAAATAGGTTATATTAACGAATTTTTTATAGGAGTTCAAGTAGTTAAGAAACTTATGTTAAGTTAAAATAGAACATTGATATTATAGTTTTTAAAAGAATTGGTTTGGATCAATGCGTGTTCTTAATATAATTTACAGTGTATAATGCAGTCTGAATTATGAATTACTACTTAAGTAGAAAGTTATTGTTATCACTCCTAATGTTAGGAAATAACGTCTGAAATTACTGGCGGCTGGATTTCTCTTACACTCAAACTTCTAAAATCAATCAAAACATCATCCCATCTAAAAGTTGCAGTGGGAGAACCCCATGTAATTATATGATCGTCTTTGCCTTGACATTTATTACCATCTTTACCCCATCCTCCTTTGTCTTGGTATTCTGCAATTTTTATCCAGCTATTATTTAAAAAAGGATCTAACCAGCTTTCAAGCTTTACAGTACCATTAGGAAGATTATAGATAATACCTTTAAATCTAAACCAATCTTTGTCAAGTTTACCAAATGGATTTTTTTTCATAGGTATTATTGAGTGTTTTGGATGCGTTTGCTCTTTGCTTATACTACTCGTTCCATCGAAATGGATATTGAGCTTATAGCTTGATGCACCACATCCATTATTTATTGTAGATTGGTCCTCGGATCGAGCGTAATGAGTTATACCTGGACCTTCACCTCCTTTATATAAATACTCCCCAGTAATTTCTACATTCTTCCAGTCTGTAGGTTTATACCAATACCCTCTTTTTGAGAGTTCTGTAAAGTTATAAGTTTCCATATTTCTCTTTGGATAACCTATTCCATCTTCGGAATATACTCCCATTCTGGATCTTTCACCTATATTATAACTTCCATCCTCGTTCTTTACAATTCTTTTATAATTATGTAGATAGGGATCGGATTCTGGATCAGAATTATTCATAAACCATTCAAAACCACTTTTTTTAGTAGGATATATTTTTTTTATTCCAAATATATCCAATTCACCAAAATTTGTTTCCTGATATTTTATTTCCATTATATGAAGACCAGCAGTATTTTCTTGGTTTACAAATTTTGGATCTTGATATTTGTTTTGTTGTTGTGAAAATACCAAATTCTCATTTATAAAAAAATAATAATAAATTGTAGATATTAACAAGAGAAAAAACGATGAAAAAAGTATCATTACTAAGCTAGTTTTTATTATTATTTTTTTTTCCTTTGCCACATATACAATAACAGTATGTAGATTAGAAAAAGTTTTTGAGGTAATTAGGATTAGCAGGAAGTGGATTTTTTTATTTATGGTGGTAATAGAAACTTCATAAAAATATTATTTCTATTAATCAAACCCATTATTGAACACAAACCATGGCTATTCAACTCCCATAGGTAAGTACTTTTCTCGTATTCTCTTTTCTTATTTTTTTATCATACGCTTTGATTAATGTGGAAATGTCCCTACATGACATATGGACTTCTTGTGCAATTTGTCTTATTGTTCTTCCCTGTTTATGAAGCTCGATTACCTTTTTTTCTTTTCAAATTTGTTTAAGGCTTGAGATTCCAATAAATATCAATTAAAAATAACTATTTAAGTGGTAACATGTTACCAATTAGTTTTCACTGTTATCATCTACATTTCCTTATTCGTGAAAAATTTCGTAGATAGGTACTACATATAAAAATATTTTTTAAAAAGTAAACGCTAAATACAATATATTAGTATTATATTTATAGTAGACTCTTATTTTAGAACCGCTATCGCTATTACTCCAGACGGGCCCGTTTCTATCACTGTGCATATACATGTATATCCTAAATATGTCAATAATAAAAGGACCAGTATCAATTGAAGAATTGATGGTAGATCAAGCTTCAAGAACGGGGAACAACAAGACTAGTCAATGATTCTACCGCATATTCAAAGGCAAATGATAGGAAAATCACCTTAGCTTTAGCTGTGAGATCAATAGAGTTAAGTATAGAAATATAGTTACAATTGGAATAAAATGAAATACAAAAAATTATGGATGATTATTTGAATTATCTTTGCAATCTATTCTATCTATCTATTTTTACCTTTCAAAGTCAACTTTTTCTTCTATCCACTCTTCCATACTCTTCTTAATATGCTTACAATTGGCATCCTCAAGGTCATCTAACAAATCCTCCATGTGATCATCAATGATATCGTCAAATGAAGCTGGCTTTACGTCATTATCATCACCATCGTCATCCTCAATAGCTGCTAATTCGTCTTCATCTACACCTTTGTACAAAGAGTTCCAGCTTATGAGATCAATAGCAAGATCCTTGCAACCTACTTTAACCTTGCTGCCATGTGCATATGCAGCATTAGTAAATCCAGCGCTTATTATGGTAATTGTTAACAAGACTGCCAAAGGTATCCCATCAATTAATAATTGTTCAATGTGTCTATTAAAAGAGTATTAAAATATTTAAATCTTAAATAGCTCTTTTCAGCATAATTTTCTTACTAAAGAATAGCATATTAAGATCACAATTATTTTTAAAGATATTGATGGTCTTATTATGTAATTTTATTTGAAGATGACAACACAACATATAGAGAGATAACTTGGTCGGTATAAAAAAGTTAAGTTTCTGTTAAAATATACAAAATATTTGAAGATCCTATTGTTATAAATTAGTCTCTTTCTTTATTTTATTAACCATAATAAAGACTAGTAAATGTAAGTATATATTAAAAGTAAAATTAATCTGAAATATAATATATTTTCTCTATCAATGTTTTTAATAATAATTATGAAACAAAATTTACAATAATCAGTCTCTATCAAATTATAGAGTATATGTTACTGAATGATTCTACTAATGGATTCCTCATCCTTCAAAAATAATACTAATATTTAATAATTATAAAAAGACTAAAAGAGTATGTTTTTCAAGACTGTTGATATTTCTACAGTAATTTCAAAGATAAAAGATAGTTCGGTTTTAGCTATCTCAGGATTCAATATGGCTATAACTCCAGAGTATCTCATTAATGCATTATTTGAAAATTATGTAAATGAAGGTCATCCAAAAAAAATTTTCATTATTTCTGATGCACTTCCTGCAATCCCAGGAAGAGGATTGGATAAGATTGCTGAAAATTTGTATAAAGATCAATCACAACAATTTCTTCAGGGAACCCTTATGCCATTCTTGGGATTTTCACCTTGGCTTCAAAAAATGATAAGTGATAATAGAATTGAATATTATGGCTGGCCTATTGGGATCGCTGCATATTGGTTTAGAGAAATTGCATCTGGAAGGCCTGGTCTAATTACAAAGATAGGAATTGATACATTTTTGGATCCAAGAAGAGAAGGTGCAGCACTAAATGAATTAGGAGAAAAAAATGCAAAATGCAAAACAAGTGTAATAGATGTAGGAGGAACAGAATGTCTTTTATATCAAGCACCTAAACCTGATTTTGCCTTTATTAGAGCTTCTACATCTGATGAGAATGGTAATTTATCAATGGAGGAAGAAGGAATGAGGGGCTCTGTTCTTAGTATTGCTCAAGCTACCAAAGCTAGCCCTCAACAAGGACAAGTCATTGCTCAAGTTAAATGGCTTACAAAATCTGGAACAATAAATCCACGAGATGTTGATATACCTGGCCCATTAATTGATCAGGTAGTAGTTTCTCCTAAACAATATCATTGGCAAAGTGGTACAATAGAATATGATCCGCGACTCTCATATGAAATAGTACCTCCTATTACTAATGCTATCTTTGATAGTCTACCTAAGGTGTGTATGAAAGACTATGAAAAGGTAATAGCTAGAAGAATTGTTTTGGAATTGCTAGAGTTATTCGAAAAAAAACAACATCCAGTATTAGTAAACTTAGGAATAGGAATTCCTGCGTTTGTATCATCACTTACTTTAGAAGAAGAAATATCTGATTTTATAGTAACTATATTGGAGTCTGGCCAATGGGGAGGTATTGCCCTTACTGGATCTGATTTCGGATTGGCAATAAGTCCATTTGCATTGTCTACAATGCCTGATGTATTTTCTAATTTTGAAGGAGGAATAATAGATGTGGCTTCATTAGGATTTCTCCAGATTGACAAAAATGGAAATGTGAATCCATCTATTTTACCAGATAAAATCTTTGGTCCTGGTGGATTCCCTGTAATTGCTGGAGGAGCACCTAGAACATATTTTGCAGGATCATTTACTGCAGGAAAAAGTAAAATTTCTGTTTCAAATAACAAATTACAAATCCAAAATGATGGATCAATAATAAAATTTGTTGACAGTGTTTACAAAATTGTATTTAGTG
>JAICEO010000048.1 GCA_025924135.1 Nitrososphaeraceae archaeon
AAAGGATTTACATATAATTTACCTTTAACTACCTTTACTTTATAGGAATTTACATTATCTCCACCCTCATGAGAGGATTTGCCATTTTTTACAGAATATTTCCATCCATGCCATGGACATGTTATAATATCATTGTTTAGAAAGCCTTTACTAAGAGGTCCACCTTTATGTGCACAAGAATCAGATATAGCATAAAATCTCCCAGATATATTAAATATAGCTATATTGATATTTTTTTTACTTTTAGTATCTTTTATAGAAATAGATTTGGATGTACCTATAGGTATTTCTGAAGATAATCCAACATATTTAAAAGAATTATCTTTGATTAATGACAACTTGTATATTATTCTTCATTTTATTATTAAGGGTTTTACCTTTTCATTCTACACTGTAAAGAAATATTTTTCTTGTCATCACGTAAAAATACATGTAAATTTCCTTTTATTAGCTAGAAAATATAGATATATAATAGCCTCCAGTAGAACAAAGATTTTCACCTTTTGAAGTTTATTCCTTTATGAGAATGAATTTCTTGATGATGTGCAAATATATAAAAGTTGGAGGATAAAAACAGCTCTCGAGGATAATTTATGCGATGATCCTGAAGATTCAGAAAAATTTGATGCATGTAAATCATAATATTATTCTCTCTATAAAGATAGAAGTTTAAACTGTTGTATTATAAATATAAAGAATTAACATATATTCTACCAATGTTTTCATAACCTTATTTTGGACAATACATTAAAATATGTAAATCACCTATTTTTTATTCATGAAATACCGAAGTAGAACAGAAATAGTATCAATGATGCTGGATGCTGCAAATGGAGGAGCAACCAAGACAAAAATTATGTATAGTGCTTTTCTTAGTTACACTCAGTTAAAGGAATATCTTTCTGTTTTAATTGAAAATAACCTCATAGAGTATCGTGATGGGAGTCACGAATTTAGGACTACTGAAAAAGGATTATACTTTCTAAAGATGCATAATGAAATTGGGGAATTATTACAGATTACAGCCAAAAATGATTAGCTAATTTTAATTTTTTTGTTCCTCATTCAGCTTGGAGAAGCTGCTAAAAAAACAGCATTAGGGGGGAGCTGATGTAGTATCTAATCTTATTGGAGAAATTAAAGAGGGTTTAAAGTAAAAAGTAATTTTTTTATTTATTTTATTCAAGAGTTAAAAAGGTAACATGGTTGCAAGAAAGTGGGAACAATTACTAATGATGATGGTTATAGGTAGGAAGACTCGCAATATCAGAAACTGGAAATAAAATTGTGTTGAAGACAGGTATTATAAAGGAAATTACTGATAAAAAAAGCTGCACTTATTTAGGTTGGAGGAGGAGGATGAGATAGTCTTGGTTGCACCCTATATCCTATGTTACACTGCAAGAATTTTTAGGATAAAACCAAATACTAATCTAATACTATACAAATTTTTACAAAATATATACTGCTTACCAAATTATTATTATTATTAGTATTAATATATTAATAATATTCATTAGTATAATGAGATGAACTATTTCAAATAGCTGCATTTATTTGTGTAATTGAATAAATTGTTATCATATGAGTTACAAGAAAGAGTTTATTGTATCAAAAATAGAGCCTTCTAAAGATGACAGTCCTTATATTTACGTATCACTTTATACTAAGGATAATTTTTCTCCTACTAGAAGACAGCAAGGCTTCCCTGAAAACCCATTTGGAGTAGCGGCAATACCTATTACTTCATTGGATGATTTGAAGAATTTACCAAAGAAAATATCTGATGCCATAGAAAGTACATTTGGAGGTGATAGGAATAACATATCTCCAGAATCGACCACATTTAAAATGAACATCAGAGAGTTTGAAGAACTTGGGATAAAAATAGGAGATAAGGTTAAGCTAGAGATTAATATATCTAATAACAATGATATCATAGCATAAGATCACTAGGATATCTCACATATTATTAATCTTAACTTAAAGGTACAAATCCTAATCTGTAGCTATAAATTATACAAGTATTACAAATAGTTTGTATCTTACTATATATGATATGAATTTGGACACTATTTAATAACACACAACTGTATCTATTATGTTACTAAACCAAAATATAATGAGAACTCGAAGCCCCTCCATTTCAAATAGAAGTTTCAGATCAGATTTTCAATTGTAGATACTAATATATTAAGATTAAAACTATTTATTAATTCTATTTCCAAATGGAATTAATCCTATTTTCTGGTTATTATGAAATATACAAAAATTAGCATAATTAGGATATATTTCATGACATATTGGACAATATTTTTTGGGTTCTGTTAATATATTTTCCCAATCAAATTCTTCACCACATATTAAACAACGTCTAGGAATCCAAGCAACTTTTTCATTTATTATAGTCTCATGTCTACAAGTAGGATTACCACAAATAAATCCTCGCGTTTCATCAATAATTCGTTGTGACATCTTAGAAAAATTATATAGACTAATTACTCGGTTATCGACTAATGCTTTCGGGGGAAAAACATCAAATTCTACTGGTTTATATTTTACCATTTATTTTATAACACCAATATTTTAAATATTAATGTAAAAATTATATTTTATTTTTATTTGTTATAATGTCATTATATTTTATGCTACTATAATAATCTATATAAGTCATCATCATGCACTCCAATTAGTATTATATATTATAATCTATATATGACAAACATCATTTAATTATTAGATAGCAGTACAGTTCCTGGTGTGTTCCCCCAGTAATCTTGAAGCAGGAATATTAATAAAAATGACTGTAATATTATAAGTATGACTCTACCCAGTGGATATAAACCGCCAAAGAAGAAAGAAATTTCTGATAGCAAAGATTTTGGAAATAATAACAATACAACCAACAAGAAAAATAATAGTTTAATTGATGAATTATTACAAAGCACTTCTCTCGATGATACGATTAATAAAGTTCTAGAGAGAGGAAATGAAGTAGTTACGAATCTTGAAGATACAGTTAAAGAAGTGATAGAAAAAGGTAAAGACGTAATTGCAGAAGATTCTACAACTCTAAATAAATCAATAAGATATGAAGATCAATCAGATAAATCTCAATTAACTCAAGAAAATCAATTGAATAAAAAAAATGAGAATAATTATAATGATAATTCTAATTTAGGAATTAACACAGATAAATCTTCAACTAAAGAAGAATTAATAACAACAATAATACCAACACCAATAAAAGAAGAAGAAAATAAAGTTATGACTGAAAATAGTACTAACAATTCTGAGAATTATAAAAGACAACAAAAAGATGAATCTATAAAGGATAAAATATTTGGAAAAATGTCAGAATTCATAGGAGAAACAGGAAGGGAAGAAAAAGGGTCATCGTTTGCTATTAAATCAATAATATTTGGTCTATTTGCTTTGATTGGATTTATTATCCTTGTATATTCAATATTTATTGGAGTCGTTGGTGAACCTTTAGCATCCATAGCAGATACTGTATTTGTTGCTGCGTTAATAGGATCTTTCACTATGGTAGGAGTAATTGTTAGTTATTCATTCTTAAAGTAAAAAATTTGTCAAGTTATTATGACTTGAATGTTACAGTAATCTTTGTCAACATAGAACTAATTTCAGAAACAGAGCAATGTTTTTTATTTCATTTTTATATCTGAATTATTTTCTTATCATGAAAAACAATTTCGACTAATATTTCATCTATCAGTACTTTTATTATATACTTATACTACATTAAATATGAACATTGCCTCATAATTTACTGGCATATTTTCAATTTAAAAAAGATAAAATACTAAATTATCTTTTTGTTACACTCATAATTTCTCTTTTTTCAGGTATCACAGGAGCGTATTGGGATATTACATATCATGCTCTCAATGAAGTTGATAATTTCTTTCAACCTGCGCATCTAGTTATATATTCTAGCCTATCTCTTGTTTTCTTAATAGCTGTAATTATTACTATTATTTGTCCAAAAAATTTTTTGTTTGCTGTAATACCTGCTTGTCAATTATTATCTGGATATTTTGATTTGTTCTGGCATGATAATTTTGGTTTTGATAGTTTTTTAAGTCCACCACATGTGATGCTCTCTTTTATACCAATTTTATATTCATTCATGATCTTTAAACATTTTCAAAAACTGCCATCGTCTACTACTAATACGACTAATAATAATTATTTAAAAATTGGTGGACAAACTATTAGCCTTGGAGTTATGTGGTTATCTATAACTTTTCTGTTGTTGATGTTTTCTATAGCTTCAATTAAATCTGCAAATACATCTTTTTATATTATCCCTCCTCCGTTTGTATCTTTGATAATCTCTTTTGTAGTAATGCCAATACTATCATTATCAATTGTATATTATGCTAATGTAAAAAACAATATCAATCCAGTATATATTGCAGTAGTATTTGCATTTTCAATAACAATTTCTACTATAGTTGCTAATCCAAACATTACCTTTACATTTCCATACCTATTATTAGGAACAATTTTACCTGCATTGTTATATAATAAAAATAAATTTGTTGGATTTGTATTATTTGGTGGATTATGGATGTTTACATATGTTCCATATTCATTTAAAATTATTTTATATTCTTTAACTGAAGTTATAGTTGAATTGAAACATACTTTATTTATTTCATCTAATTATTTACTTCTTTATTATCCTTTGATTATTGCTGGAGGCATTTATATAGCACTGTTTGTATATTATATAACCAAGAAGCATCCAAATTTGTTTTCTATTAATATTAAAATTTCTACTCCTACTAAATAATCAACTTTATATCTTTGATTTATTAATATTTGCTAAAAGACAATTTTTACAAAAACAATCTACTCTATCATTATTATTAATATTAATAATAGATACATGTTCAATCCTGTTACACCAACATGCATCAGATTCTTTACATTCAAAACTCTCTTGACATTTTGAACATTTCTTTAACATAATATTATATGTGGTTATATGGTATTGATATTATTTATGATATTGGTAGTTCCCTGCTTTTAAGATATCTTCTCCAAAATATAGCAAATAGATACTTGTAGCTAATGATAATATTAAATTTATATTCTAATATAGATTTATCAATATAAAATCATTATATTATAATACTTTGACAAATATATTTTGAATATAATATCTTGAGTGTGACCAATCTAATTAAAGTTAATCAATTTTATCCTGAATGTTCAATATAATATAAAATATGTTAAATAGAAAATTAAATCAACCAACAATAAAGAAACCACCTATAACACCATCTAAACCAAAATCGCCATTAGAAAGAGGAAGAGGAGGAGGAGTATAGAATATTTGATTCCAATAAACGAAGAAACTATTATTAACGCTTTTGAAAAAGTTAGTAAACATGTAGTTAATATTGCAAGTGTACGAATGGTAACTGATCAACTGTTCCGCGTATTTCCTGTTGAAGGCGTAGGATCAGGTATCATCATTGATAATCAAGGTCATATTCTAACAAATTATCATGTAGTAGATCATGCTAGAAGATTAAAAGTTACTCTTAATGATGGGAAGACATTTAGTGCAAAAGTAATAGGGACAGACAAACTTACTGATCTTGCAGTATTGCAAATCGAAAATCGTGACAATAATAGTGCATTTGACTTTATTACTTCTATTGAATTAGGAAATTCTGATAGTCTAAGAGTTGGTCAAATAGTCATAGCTATAGGAAATCCTTTTGGTTTGACAGGAGGACCTACTGTTACTACTGGAATTATTAGTTCACTAAATAGAAATATTGAATTTGAAGAGGGAATATTAGAATTAGTTCAAACTGATGCAGCAATTAATCCTGGAAATTCCGGTGGCCCTTTAGTAAATACCAATGGAGAGGTAATTGCGATCAATACAGCCAAAATACCTTATGCTCATGGAATAGGATTTGCTGTTCCTGTGAACACAGCAAAAACAATATTACAAGAGCTAATCCAATATGGAAAAGTTAATCGTCCATGGTTAGGTGTTTCTACTATTAATATAACGAATAGAATAGCAAGATATTACAGATTACCTACTAATGAAGGTGCATTAGTAGTAAAAGTCGAAGAATATAGTCCAGCAGCAGATGCAGGAATAAGACCAGGAGATATTATTGAAGAAATAGATGAAAAAAGAATAGAGGAAATAACAGAGCTTTCTTCTAGAATCAAAAAGAAGAAGGCTAAAGAAAATACTTTATTATCTATAAATAGGTATGGAAGACGGTTCAATATTTCAGTGACATTGGAGAATCAACCATAATTCCCTTTTTTTAACAAAATATTTTACCTATTAACTAGTAGTGTAATACATTCAAAGAAACTTACCATTAATATATACTTAAGCTCATATGTTACTGTTTATTTAGACTAAAAAGAAAAGGAAAATTATATATTCAATGACAATTTAGATATTTCATATTTTATTAAATTCTCTATTCGGTATACAGAAAGTATATTATGATGAAATGAATCCATATCTATCAATGATCTTCGGCAAACCCAATAAATATATTCTAAAATCTATCTGAAAATTAAGAGAAAATTTTAGATAAAAACATTTAACTATGTTGTAAAAATATAATGGTATGACGTACTTAACGAAAACTAGTCAATATATTTTACAAATACATTAATTATTTGTTGTTTGAAGATGATGAAAATCTAAATTCTATGGATTATGCATTAAAAGAATTGAACGAAGGGACATCAGATATATTCATATTTACAGATACAAAAAAATACAATAAGCTAGTTACCATTATTCAAGGTTTAAATGATAAAGACATGGTAAAAACTATCTTACGAGAATTAAAGAAAAATATTGGTACTGGAGGAACTTATAAAAATGGAATAATTATTTTACAAGGAAATCATCAAGAATATGTAAAAAAGTATCTTCTCAATAAAGAAATAATAAGAAAGTGATAGATTAAGATAATTGGTATTATAATGCATAAGCCACTCAAAAGGGTTTTTTCTTCATAATCACAATTCTGACCTTTAAAAGTTATCGTGGTTGGAGGATCGCTTTGCTGGTTATGTAGTGCATTAGCTCTAAATTGTATTGGGTGCAATGTAGAAGGTTTTGAGAGGTATCACTAATAGAAAGGAAAAGTCGTGTGCAGGATTAGCAGTATAAAGAGATACTATCCAAAAATATGAAAATAATATTGTTAAAGCATTAAAAGTTGGGAGCCATCACAGTTAGAACTTGGTAATTACTTAAAATCTGGTCATTAGACTTAGATAGATCATAGAAATAATAAGTTATTTTTATTAATTAATATCTTAACTATCTGGTTATTGAAACCATAACAAACTTTTTGTAATCTTTAATAAAATAAATTGTATTTTGAAATTTTAGATCATATTTTAGAAACTCATTTATTTTTCTGTGACTTTATAATGGTTTGATAGTCTACATATATTTTGAAAATATAATAACTATATGACAAAAGAACTAGAAAGAATCCTTCATTTGAACATAAGAAATTGGGATGATGTAGTTTTAAATTCCGATAGTCCAGTCTTGGTTGATTTTTGGGCTGAATGGTGTGGTCCTTGTAGAATGGTTGGTCCAATTATAGAGCAATTAGCTCAATCTCTGAAAGGAAAAGTAAAAGTATTCAAACTTAATGTTGATCAAAATCAAGAAATTGCAACAAAACATAATATTCAATCCATTCCTTCGTTAGTATTATTTAAAAATGGTAAAGAAATAGCCAGAACTGTTGGACTTTCCCCAAAAGAAAAATATGAAAAATTTGTAAATAATGTCTTGAATTATGATTGATCTAATTAGATCATTTATTTTATGATGTTATTTGTAATATAACTAATTATATTTTTTTATTTTTACGTTAAATTATTGAATTCTTTGTTATTATTAATAAATTATATAGAATAGATCATCTTGAACCTCGAAATATTGCTTTGAGGTGAGTCTCAACGCCTTTGTAAATAATTAAAGTTTAAAATTACATCAGGTATTTAAAGATACTAAAAATAAAATAAATATTAAGATAACAGATCCCAACTACATTTCATACTATAAGCCCTCAGAACCCTATAATATTAAATAATGAGAATTGTAGTCAATGTTAAATTATTTATTTCAATTTAGTTAATATCTTTATTTTCTCTTCAATATATATTTCAAATAAATCTAAAAATGAGCCCTTTTGAATTTCATTTTTTATAAAATTAGAGACAGCATCATCATACTTTCTTATACTTGGTTTACTAGAATATTCAGAATTAGGAGACACATTTTGTAAATGTGGGTGATAATCTTTTAAAGGAAAATCAAAATCTATTTCTCCTTTATTATCTAATACTTCTACAAATTTGTTATTTGTTTCTGGGATAACATAATATTCTTGAGAATCGTCAAGTTTGAATGATCCAACTGCTCCTATAATGTTATTGTTGTTGTTATGATTAGTAGGTCTATTTTCCATAGTAAAAGGATTCGTAAAATTTAGTTCTCCTTGGTTATCTACATAAATTCCAGAGAACCAATCCTTTCCTAGATTCTCAGCAGTATTCAAACTTAATCCTTTTTTTACTAGCTTACTAATAAAGACAGAATATTCTGTAATACTCCATTTAACAGAATCTTTAATAGACTGTTTATCTACTGGTATGTTTTTTCTTTTATTGTTGCTATAAAATTCAGCTCTTTTGTTCAACCGTGTAATTAACTACTAATTCATTTTATATATTAAGGCTTCATGTTTATATCTAAAAATAAAAATTAGATAACCAATATTTACATTTACAAATAGACAAAGAAAGTTATAGGGCACTTAACATGTAAAAATTATAGTAATATACCATATTAAATGCAATCCATTATAAAGGATGTTAAATATTTAGAAAATAATGAAGTCTAAAACTAATACTACTATTAGTTTAGGAATAAAGAGTAGAATGATTCGTCTTGCAACTCTTTTAGATCGATGGTCAAATAAATATCAAAATAAATAAATTTAATATTTTTTTTAAAATTTTTCCTCTACAATAGTATATTTTTTTTACCGTAATGGATAGTAATTTTCTGCAATTACTTTCATACTAATTTTAAGAAAATAATATTCATAGATTTAAATAAATATTAGGATTAAGTACATTTAATATTTGGATATATTAAAGAAACAATAAGTATATTGATTCTGATATTATTACTTGACCATTTATACTCTTTAAACAATTCCGCTTCTCATACTAGGATGAAAATTTTAAAACATGTAGATCAAATTTGACTTAGTAAAATAGATGAAAATTTTTATATATACCAATTTATTTAGTCCATATTTATATACTGGTAATTAGTTATTTAATTTCTAATATTCTCTGCATTATAGTGACTAACATAATAAGGAATTGAAACAGATAATAACTATTCTCTAATATCCTTTATCTAGGATATTACATTACTATTATTCGTGGTGTAATTTGTTATTTTTATATTTCCTTTCATTGTCTCTGGGTAGTATTCACAGTAATAATCAAATGACTTATAATTTTTATATTCTTGTAGGTCTAAAGGATAAAAATCAACTATGCTAGAAGACCCATCATGAACTGTATCACTTATAACTAATTCCTCTTTATCACCACTAGAAGTAATTCCCTCTATTATTAATTCATGTTCTTGAGAATCATTTTGCAAACTTTTTACAGTAATTTGATTATTTACTCCTGAAGTAATTATTAAAGTAGGATTAATAGAATTGTTAGAGTCTACCCATCTATAGCTAGTACCAATTAATTTAGCAGTCAATTCGATAGAGGTTTGATTTTGTTCTTCTTGAGAAAAAACCTTTACAAAACCTATTGAGTCAATATTCACAAATACTATAAAAACTATTGTAACAGCTATAATTAAATCTAAAACAAAGATATATTTTGTTTTAGGATTTTTTTAATATTTTCTATAACTTTTAACATTATTTTAGAATAATAAGGATAGTTTATTATTGTTATCCTAAGTGTTAAAATAATTAGCTTGTTATGCTAATTCAAAAGTTAATTGATACTTTAAACTCATATTATATTAAAAGAATTTAACAGACATCTAGTAATGACCCAATTACCAAATAGATTATGGTAATGATGGCTGAGATAGTGATAATACAGTACCAGCTGCTTACATTACAATGTTACTTTGTACTACTATACAATTTAGGGCATTTGCATTTTGCTTTGATAATATATCGTTGTCTACATAACCTTCTTTTTTTCTTTTTCTGATAATAGACAATAGTAAACATCTTATAACGTAACTATTGAAATAATTATTATTAAACAACAACATATCTTGAAACAATTTAAAATAAGTTTCTAATGATAAAAGCTGAATATTTTATGGACGACTCTACTGCCAACAGATTAATTACAAAAATTTTCCTATTGTAAATCATATTTAGATTATTATATCTGTAATTGTAATCTTAATTACCATGAAATTGTCTTACTAAGTACTTTAAGTGATTTTTCGTCTTATTTTACTTTATATTAAGTTGTAATCAAGATATGTTATGTCTATGAAAGATGAATTAAGAAGGATTTTGACTATTATTAGCGATTTAACTCATAATGACATAAATTCAAATGTAAAAGATACTAAAATAATTGCAGAAGGTAATCTTCAATCTAAAGATGTCGAGAAATATCTGAATGAATTGCAATCACTCGGTTTAATAAAGGAAGACAGTTCTAAGTCTGATGGTCTAGACTATAGATTGTTTAAGATAACTAGAGAAGGCATAAATGAAATATACAATAAAGAATTTCGATAGAGAGAATATATCTACTCATTTTGCTTTAATAGTGAATCAAATAAAAATTTCCCTTTACTGGTGATAGTATTTGGTGTTTTTTTCTTCATTTATCCATGTTATTGTTTGACCTTTGTTTATTATAATTTCATCTGGATTGAATGATCTATCAATTTAAAAATATATGTCATTAAAGACTAATTATGAAATGGATAACTCGAGAACATGCTAAAGTAGATAGAATTGCATGTCCTTGGCTCATAAAGAATTTTGTAGATAAGGAAGCAAAATTTTTGTTTGTACCGGGTCATAAAGTCCTTGAAATAATGAAAAATGAAAATGCAATTCCATTTGATATACCAAATGTTGAATTAGGTCATCATGACGATGAATGTTCATTTGATGCTATTATAGAGAAATATGAACTTGACAAAAAGAATCCAGAATTACTAATTTTAGCAGAAATTGTAAGAGGTGCAGATACCGAAAAAAGACAATTAACACCTCAATCAGCAGGACTTGCAGCAATTGCTGCTGGTTTTAGTGTTACATCAATAGATGACTATGATAATATGGAAAAACAATTTCCAGTATATGATGCATTATATGCATTTGCTAAAGCAGATAACAAAGAAAAGTTTTTGACTTCAAGACATTAAAAGAGAAATTTTTGATTATGCATATACTGAAGAAAAACGAATTTTAAAAATTTGAAATTAATTTTTCATATCATATTCTGAAATACAAAATTGTGTCAAAATAAAGGTTAATAAAGATTTATTTAATAATTTATGACAAATTAGATAAACTATCATTTTCTATTATGGATAAGTGCTAGAACTTTTCCTTTTCCAAAGGAAGATAACCATTCGATCTAAATCCAGTATACTTTTCAATGGCTAATAAAAGAGATTACTAATTAGAAAAATAGACTTATAACTGAAACCAAAATATAAAATATATGACTAGTATAGGTTTCTAATTATACTGGCTATTGTGGGAAATGAATAATCTCCCTTTTTTAAATTGGAAGAGAATAATAATGAAATTATGGTAAATCTGAAAATAATGCAGGACTTTACAATAAAAAAAGTGAACTATTTGAAAACAGATTTTCCTATATAATGAGAGATTATTGGTTGTGGACTATCTTTGAGAAGTCCTCGTATTCTATCTTCCATAACCTGAACGTTCTTGGTAACTCGTTCATGCTGACGCATGTGATCAGTCCAGGTATCCGCAATTCTGATTTCGATATAGTGACCAATATCTTCTGTGTCTTGAAATAATTCCCAATAGGCCATTCCCTCGCTCTTAAGAATACGTCCTAACTCACGAACACTCTGCTCGAACTCTTCAGATAATTTAGGATCAATCTTATAGTCGATAGTTATTAGAGCTTGATTGTTACTTTGTATAGGATCAATCGAGAGCTCAGGAGGAAGCGACCAGTGGTCACTTGCGGGGGTAAAATCGAGGTCATCCAACAATTCCGTGCTGTAACGCTTCCTAGCAATAATAGTTGCACCTAAGGCTAACGAAGCAACTGACAGAGTAATTGGGATGCCCAATGTGTTAGCCATTGTACCCCATATTACACTTCCAACTGCCAAGCCACCATTTAGTATAAGCAGATAAACTGCTAATACTCTGGCTCCAATCCACTTTGGCGCAGACTTCATTCCAATGGTATAAAATTTTGATAATATCGTGATGTACGCTACTCCTCCCAGCCCCATGACTATACAAAGAATAGCAAAATCCCTTAAGTACCCCATTGTAAATATTACTATTGCAAGTAACCCTATGGAACCTGTAATAAGAGATTCTACAGAAACCTTAGGTCGCAATTTTGGCAAAATTACAATTCCCCCAAATACTGCACCAGTACCAAAAGAGCATAATAGCAATCCGAAACCTGTAGAATCAAGTCCTAATTCATTTTTAGCTAAGAGAGGTAAGAGAGACAATAATGCACTACTACATAATGTGAATAAACTTGCACGGACAATTAATACGTGTGCTGCTTGAGAATAGCGTACATAACGTATCTGAGCTCTAATAGCTCTAATTATATTCTCAGGAGGTAGAGTACTTTGTTGTTGAATATCAGGCTTTCTCGGTAATCTACTTAGGACTATAATCATACCAATAAATGAAACTGAATTAAGAAAAAATACAGCCCAAGGTGCAATTGCTGCTACAATAAAACCACCAACTGCAAAGCCAACGACACGACCTATATTACCAGCCACAGCACTAAGGGTGAGAGCAGCAGGCAGTTCTGAGCTTGATACTAATCCACTCATGATAGGAATAATAGGAGTCCTAATCATAGTAGTACCTGCTCCTAGAGCAAAAGTAAGTATCAACAATACCGTTGGGGTAATTACACCAACAAGAGTGAGTATTCCTAGTATAGTAGATATTGTAAACATATATGCACAAGTAAAAAGGAGTATACTACGCCTGTCGAAAATATCAGATAATGTCCCAGATGGTAATGCAAAGAGGAAAATTGGTAGAGTAGTCGCTGTTGTGACAAGAGAAACGAATAAAGGATTTGGAGCAAGTGAAGTCATTAACCATGATGCTCCTACATCATACATAGCTGCACCAACATACAAAAAGAGGGCAGCAATCCACAACGTCCTGTATAGACTAGATCTAAAAGGACTCAAACCGGACTCTGGAATATTTTCTTCCTCATGTAATTGTCCTTTCCTTTCAACCATGAAATAAGTAAGTAACACTTAGTCATACATTTTTCTAAAGTATAAAGCATAATCAAGAATACAAAAAATGTGACATAATTAGGACTGGATTAAAATGGTGCTTCCACTTTTTCATTTATTCATATATTTTTTACTTTCTCTATTTGTTATTTGAGACAACTTATGACAATCAGAACACGACCAGATTCAACTAAAAATTCATTATAATCAAGCCATGTTGACCTGCGTCTTGGCATTATTCAATATAATAATAGTTTAGCTATTAAAAATATGGATAAGAAAGATAAAAAAATAAAATAGATGTGGATGATAGGCACATTATAAAAATTATCAGAAATTTAGTTCCAAATATATTCTAAAACTTTTAATATTATGTCACCTATCTCTTCTATAATTACAAATCTAATCTCTTCGAGCCAATCTCGCATAAGGTTCAATCTTTCTATGAATTACTAATATGCAGTAATTTACTAATCTACCAAAATAATATATACTAATCTTTTCCAGCGATGAACTAAAAGATAAGAAATTTTCCAATAGACACTATTATTAATAAAGGTCCAGATTTTTTAATTTTGGCTTTTATCTTTTCCTGCATTTCAGGCTTCATCATCTATTCACTAGTGTAGCCATGATCCTTAATTGCATAATCAACTAAACAATTCAGTAATTCTTCTTCTGTTTCACCAGTTCCTTTGAAATCACAGTCTACTCCAACACATCTACATGACACAGCTAACATTGCAAAGATTATGATTGAATTAAGTTCTTGTTTTACGGTAAAAATTCATTAGAAAAATTATATTATTCAAATATTTTTTAAATATATTGTTTTATTATTAATTTACAAAATTATTTCATGATATCTCTTTAACTCTAATGGTCTTTCAAGTAACGGGTTTAGTTTCTCTATTAGATTAATCATATGCGGTTGCTTGAAATGTTCTTCTAATGCTTTCTCATCTATCCATAGCTCATCAAACATAAAAACTCGAGAATTTTCTGTTGACTTATGGGGAACATAAGCAATATTTCCAGGTTCGTTAAGTGTGGGTGGAATTAAATCAAGTAAAATTCTTTCTAGTTCTGATTCTTTTCCCTCTTTTGCTTCTAAAAAAGCTAATAGACGGATAGCACTCTTAGTTCTGTTTTCAAATTTTTTGATATTGGTAGTTTCCATGTTTACTAATTTTTTAACTTGTTAATATTAATAGATTTTGTCTATAATTTATAGAAAAAAATCGGCTTTAACTGTACTATAGATCTATAGGCGTATATATTTTATTTTTCTTTCAAATAATCTGATGATTTGACGACTAGAGATTGGAGCTAGGACACATATAACAAAAACTATATAGTTAATTTAACCTGTCCTAAAAAACTACAAAATTGTGGCAATATGACTTGACCTATCTCCTAGTCCATATATTATGTGTATTCTGTCACTTTTTAATAATATAACATAAATTTTGAATTATAATATATAAAAATAAAATTTAGTTATTTTATTTCGTCATGTTATGTTGTTGTTGCATAAAAGATGCTTGTTCTGGAATGTACGATTCATGTGAAACTATTGCAACTGAATGTGGACCCTTTAATGTTATTGGATGATCTGCTACTG
>JAICEO010000049.1 GCA_025924135.1 Nitrososphaeraceae archaeon
GTATGTGATCCTACTTGACATGGTCTATCACCGGTATTATTTACAGTTATACTTACTGTTTTTTTGTTACCATTACAAATAACTGGATCAGAAGATAAAATATATTCTCCTGGTATCACTTTAGGATATACCTCCTTCCTTTTCTAAATTTTTTTTAATAATTTTATTCATTTTTTATTCTCCTCTATTGAATTGGATCATGAACTGTAACTAATTTTGTTCCATCTGGAAAGGTCGCTTCTACTTGAACTGTATGTATCAACTCTGGTATTCCGTCCATAACATCGTTTCTAGACAAAACCTCTCTCGCTGATTTCATTAACTCTGCTACACTTTTCCCCTCTCTAGCACCTTCAACAACAAAATTTGCTATGTATGCTACGGATTCAGGATGATTAAGTTTAACACCCCTTTTTTTTCTACCTTCAGCAATTTGTGCCGCAGTCCAAATCATCATCTTATCAATTTCACGTGGAACTAACATCAAATTTCCAATTCACCTGAAATAATACTGGATTTGGATTATTTTAAATTTCAAATAATTAAATTATATAAATGGATATATACAAATTTATCTAATTAGCCGACGTCGGCAAAATCACTCTATTAACGAAATTTGCACAGGTAAAATAGATTTCATCCAATACGACATTTTATGAAATTCACCGTTCTTTTTAGTAGGGAGAATATATTCATATTCATTATTTTTTGTAAAAATTGTCATATAGTTTTTAGCAATAAAGGAACCTAGCATGTTTCGGACTACTGAATTTGATCCTCGTTTTATAACAATTTTTAATATATCATTATAATTAATAATACAATCTAAATTTTGGTCATGTAAAATTTTATCTATTTGTAGTTTTGCTGAATCTTTGATTTTTGATTCTTGTTTTTTTTGAGAGATTATCATATATGGAAATGGTCCAAGGCCTGCTATGAAACCCATATCAAAAATTCTATTTATTATTTTTTTTCTTGTTACAATAATACGTTTATTTGTAAAATCAATTATAGAATTATAGCCTAACCCACCTTGCCTTTCAGAATTCAATCTTAATAAAAGTTCTTCATAATTATTGTTGTTGCACCAATCTATGAAATACAAGATATTATCTATCTCACTTTTATTATTTTTTTTATCGTAATTAATATAATTTAAAAATTCTTTAAATTCTTCAAGTTCCATTTTAAAAAAAATAGAAGGTATTAGAATAAGAATTTATGGTCTTGCCCATCCTATACCAGCAGGAATATTTGTAAATCCTGAAATTCCGAGTAGGAATATCCATGTTGTAAATACAAATGGTCCTGTTAATGCAGGTAATCCCCACGTTACAAAAAATCGTTGGAATGCAGGCATTACAAAGCTACATGAGAGAGTAGCAAGGACAGCAATCATAAAAGCTTGAGGGGTGAGCGGTATAAAACTTGTTAATGCAATCATTACCAAAACTTGATTGAATCCATGTAATCCTGCTCGAGTTTCAGGAGTAGGAAGTTTTGTTAATATTGCCATTGCTACTCCTATTGCAGATCCAACAAGTGCCATTAAACCACCTAAATACAGAGGAGAGAATTCGTTCCATTGAGCAGTATAAGCATTGGTCCACCAAGGTCTATCTTGTCCCGTTATGAATGGTGCAAGTTCGAATGCTAAAGTGAGTCCAACAACCCAGAAAACTCCAGTTTTCCAATTTTCTACAAAAGTTACTTGTGATACTCCTTTCAATGTTGCTTTCATGAATTCACCAGCAGTCCATTTAAAATTAGGATCCCCAACCTGAGCAGGGTTTCCACTACCGCGGATTAGTTCCTCAGCCTCTGGTGGAAGTGGTTCTGGCCATATATCATGTCCAAATCGTTTTGTAGCATACATTAATATCCACGTAGTAAATATAAATGAAGAAGTAAATCCAGGGATTGCCCAAGATTCCTGTAATCCATTAAGGATAAACATGTCTCCCATAAGATGAGCCATTGCCATCCAGACTACAGCAGTCACAGCAGCGCCAAATACTGATACGAAGAAGGTTGCTTTGTTAGGTTTTACAAAAGGACCTGACCAGAAAGCCATTCCAGTTAGTATAGAGTTATACCCAAACAATCCAAATGCCACTAGTCCATAAGGGGCACCAAGAAGTATAGCCATTCCTGCTCCGATTAATCCAGATATAACCATCATTATACCAGCGCTTCGGGAGGCTAGAAATACTCCTGCTAGTATCAGGATACCGGTAATAGGGGAGCTAAATAGGGGAACCTCTGAAATCCCATTAAATAGAACATAGAAAAAGTCTAAGCCAGTATTAGACACAAAATCTGCCACTACCATGAGTATTCAAATTCATTATGTATTGTTTATTGATTTTTAAATTAAATATCTTTATTAATAAAAACTATGATATCTATCAAGTTTTTTCTACATATGAAACTTAACTTTACACCAAAAAGTTTTTGTTCAGCAATGAGTTGATATTTAATTTGATATTAAGGATCATTAATTGTTATTGAATAAAAGTATTTGGAAAGGTTCTAGGAATAAATTTAAGAATAATTAACAGATGTGATTCGACTGAACATAGGTAGGTGAATAGAAAATAAATCAAACTCGTACAAGAAGTTTAGCGCATATATCACTACCAAATATTAAAAAATCCCTACACAGTGATTAGATGAAAAACAGAGCAATCAATCACCAATATTGGTGCATGATTTATGAAGGCAGAATAAGTAAAAGTATAAAATTTTCAATGATCATCCGTAGAACAAAAATGATTCTGTAATCACAAAGGTTATTGAATATTTCGTTTTCAATAACTTAAGTACAATTTAATAAGTTACTGTTTATATATACTAATATCTCAAATAAAATAATCATTTTATGAAATATAGATGATTTACCTGGCAAGCCTAGTGATAACAATCATTCGCATATAGGAATGATGTTAGAGAATATGAGAAATATGATCGTACCTTTAGGTGGTAATGTAGCGGCATTGAAAGATATTAGTCCTCAAAGTATACCTTCAACCTAGGTTGTCTTTTTTATATATTAAATATAGGTCAATAAGGTTATTATCTTATTATAATAACAACAGACAACTGTAAATGAATGTAAATGGATGAGATAAAACCTTCGGAAATCATTTTAACTTTGAAGAACGTCTCATTTGGTTATAATTATCATTTGCCAGTAATTGATGGTATAACATTATACATACCAAAAGGTAGTTTCATCGGTTTATTGGGTCCAAGTGGAGCAGGTAAATCTACTCTTTTGAAATTGATTGTAGGTTTGTACAAACCATGGGACGGAATAATAAAGATTAAACATTTTAATAACAAAAAAAATAAAAAATCTACAATAATAGGATATTCTCCTCAGGTTGAAAGCATAGAGTGGGATTTTCCTATTACTGTAAAGGAGTTTGTCTCGTTAGGATTGTGGAATCAGTCTGGGTTTTTTCCATGGATAAATAAAACTTCCAGCATAGAAATAGATCATTTACTACATACCTTAGGGATGGATGGTTATGGTACTCGTCATATTAAAGAATTATCAGGTGGAGAACAAAAACGGATATTCTTGGCAAGAGCATTGATTCATAATCCTGAAATACTAGTTTTAGATGAACCTACATCAGGTCTTGATAAATCCAATAGAGAAAATTTCTTACAAATATTAAGCGATCTAAACATGAAAGGAATGACGATAATTATGACAACCCATGATATTGATGGTGTAGCTAAAAAGTTACCATGGATAGTCTGTCTCAATAAAAATATTATTTCTCAAGGAGAACCATCCTCAACTTTATCGGATAATATTCTTTATAGGACATATGATCTAAAATAAATGACTGACTGGTGAGAAATAAGATGGAGGATGCATAATTTTCTATGGATTTTCTCTTACAACCATTTCATTATGAATTTTTTAATCGAGCTATAATAGTTTCTATACTGGTAGGAGGAACGTGTGGATTACTAGGTGTGTATATAGTATTAAGGGGAATGAGCTATATTGGGCATGGAATGTCGCATGCAGTATTTGGTGGAGCAATAGGTAGCTACATTCTAGGATTAAATCTGTATGTCGGGGCAGCAATATGGGGTATTTTATCGGCTCTGATAATAACTGAAATAAATAAGAGATATAAAATAAAAGCAGATGCGGTCATAGGTGTCGTGACAACTGCAGGATTTGCAATAGGAATTTTTTTAATGAATACGACTCAAAGTCCTGTTCGAAACTTTGAGGCACTACTATTTGGAAATATATTATCTGTTAATGACTTAGATCTTGTTTTCATTACATTTGTTTCTATTGTTACTATCACTTTCATATTCTTTTTTCAAAAGAGATTATTATTTACAATATTAGATACTGATACAGCTCAAGTTTACAGAGTTAATACAAATAGAGTAGATTTGTTATTTTCCATAGTACTTGCCATTGTTGTAATAGCGGCAATGAATTCTATAGGAGTCACACTTCTTGCAGTAGCTATTATTGCACCTGCAATATCTGCTAGACTAATTACAAATAATTTTTTAAATATAATGATCCTTTCGGCAGTTATTGGGATAATAAGTGCCTTTTTAGGTATGTATTGCAGTTTCTATGTTGATTCACCTTCTGGTGCTACCATAGTATTATTTGCAACTGCTTCATTTATTATCGCTATTGCTTATTCTCATATTAAAAAGTCATACCATATGCATTTTCATGGAGATAATCGACACTCTCATCCCCATAGTCATATTGAAGAACACAGACATGAACATTGATTAGATAATCTCTTTTTTAAATTTGAATAAGGAATTCGTTTTTTGATAAGAAGATTATATTATAACTATGAGAGAAATATTTAATCTAAACTGAAATTCAGATAAAGTAATGGCAATGGAAATAATGCCAAATCCCTATGATCTATATAATTTTTATAATAATCAGGATTTTATGATGAAATAAAATGAATAAAATCAAAATAAATATAAAGTTACTTGAGTATTCTTTACTGTGGAATTTGTTGATACAAGTATAATAGAACAAATAGAGATGAAGATGATTCACCCTTCATCATTTGCAGTAAGAGACAAATTTCAAAAATATTGTGAAGATGATGAATCTCTTATTATTAGTATTAGAGAGCATGGGTTAATTCAACCCATCCTAATTAGGCCGTTATCTCACGGATTCGAAATAGTAGCAGGTCACAGAAGATATCAAGCGTGCAAATCTCTTAGATGGAGATTTATCCCCTGCAAAATTCGAGAGATGACAAATAAACAAGCATTCGAAATTCAGCTCTCTGAAAATATCCAACGGAAATCTATGGATCCTATTGAAGAGGCTGAAGCATTTAGAAGATATGTAATTGATTTTGGTTGGGGCGGCATGAGTGACCTTGCCAAGAAGATTGGAAAAAGTGAGGAATATGTGTCTCATCGAATTCAGCTTTTAAAACTTTCTGAAGAAATAAAGAAAAAAATCGTTTCAAATATGTTAAACGTTAGTAAAGCTATTGAGATATCAACTATTCCAATCGAAAAACAATCACAAATAGTTGGAGAAATAATAGAAAATAATCTTTCTGTGAAAAGAATTAGAGAACTAAAAATGATTTTGAGAGACAATATTTCTGAAGATTATAGCAATATAGGTTTGATCAATGGTAACAATTATCTATCAAAATCCTTAAAGATCACCAAAAAGGCATCACTATCTCTCAAAGTTACTTTGGCAAGAATAGATAATTTAATAGAAGAATCACAAATTTCAATCGAACCAGAACAGAGAACGGAAGTTATCAATTTTTTAATGGAATTAAGAATAAGAATTCATGAATTGATAGATGATACTATAAAATTCAAAAATTATAATAAAAAAATCTTCAGAGGTAAAAAAAATACCAATAACTAAATTAATTTTTCTTTTTGGATCTAATTAACAAGTAATATCATTCCTTAAACAACAATACAAATAGTTACTCTAATAATTGACTGTTATAATTCGATCATATTGGAAAAGTCAATTTTACTCAAGTTACAATGTAAAGTCGAAATTTAAAATACAAAGTATTATTTCACTATAAAGAGTTGTTAGCAATATAGTTGAAGAACATTCGAAAAAGAGAAAAGTTGTATGCCATTTATATTTAGTTACGATTCATAAAACATATAAGTATAATATAGATTGATGCGGGATTTACCCTATATTTTTAACCATAAATTGGTAGAATACAAAATAAATAAATAAATAAAATTTAATGAATAATATTTATTTTGCTGTTATTCCTCCATCTATATCGATTTCTGCTCCTGTTATCCATTTGGATTTATCAGAACAAAGAAATAAAATAGCATTGGATATATCAGAGGGTTCACCAATCCGGCGTAGAGGAAAAGATGATTCTAGAGTTTTTCTTGCATTTTCATCTCGCATAAAAGGTTCTAGAAAGGGAGTTCTAATAGTAGAGGGAACTATACAATTGCATCTAATGCCGTACGGTCCATATTCTACAGCAATATGTTTAGTAAACGAAATTATACCTCCTTTAGTAAGTCCGTAGATTGACAATGGCACTCCAGGGATTGCTCTTGTTCCCAAAGTAGAAGCAATATTAATAATACAACCATCCCTATTTTCAACCATAAGTGGTAAGACTGCTTTTGTCATTTGAAGCGCACCTATAACATGAACATTGATAAGATTCATCCATTCATCTTGGGTTGTTAGATGAAAAGATTTAGGATCATTTATGACACCAGCATTGTTTATTAAAATGTCAATTTTACTATAATTATTTGATATATTTTCTATCATATTTAGAACATCCCCTTCCTTCGCTATGTCTCCTGGAAGGATTAAGATGTCCTTTTTATTTCCTATTTCCTTCGAAAGACTATTTAGTTTTTTAGCATCACGTCCATTTATCACAACTTGACAACCTTCAGAAATGAGAGATTTTGTAATATCTCTGCCTACTGTGCCACCGGCTCCAGTTATAATGGCAACTTTATTTGTTAAATTCATATACACCTATGTTATAATAATTACATCATTTTAAATCGATCTCTTTATATTCACTTTTTTACTATCATTTATACTGAAAATAGCGGAGTCATGTTAGTTACGATGTTAAAAAAATTCTTTTTTGTTTATGATATATATATTAACTATAGCAATATTTAATGGATATTTTGAAGAAATTTACTATTCTCTTCATTTTTAGTCTACTTTTTTATATTTATACAACAACAAGAGTATTTTATTATCTTATATGCGTAAGAAATCATAACTATCATTCCAGCGTCAAATGATGAAAACAGAGAAAGATTCTAGGATATCACTTATTATACAATAAAGCCAGAAAAAACAATACAGTGGAATATTGGTGAAAATATTCCCCATGAAATAGAAATACTAAGTGAGGATAATGTTACTATTAAAATTATAGAATCAATCCTAAAAGGTACTTTTTCATTTGAATTTGCATAGATTGGTAAATACATTTCAATCTTCTCAATATGCTTGGATGAAAGGAATTGTTGATGTTATAAAAAATTTTTAAACTAAAAAAAACTGAACTTAAAGATATAGATTTAGAGATTACATGGTCTCCTTCTATGCCTTGAAATGAACTTACTCATTTTAAAACAATTTTTACAGAAAAAAATGAAACACGTGGATTATATTTCCGCTATAAAATACAAAATGGGTAACTTAATTGCTCAATATTCCTATTCATTCAGGTTGGGGAAAGGAAATGGCTCAATAAAAAATTGACCATTTACAAAATTTGTTTTTCGAATTAACAATAACATTTTTATCATTTTAGCCTATAGATCCACAAAAAGTAAAAGTTGTATTTGAATAATAATAAAGGATAAAAAATCACAAAGAATTATTTTTACAAGGTTAATAGAATTATAACATTTATCTAAAGAGTATTATCTCACATAGATAGTTGCTATGAATTCTATAGAATTAATGAAAAAAGAGATTGAACATCAAGTAGAAAAATTAAAAAAAATTAGTGTCCTTGAAAAAAATAAAAATATTTCTGAATACCTTTTTGTGGGTTCAGGCGATTCTTTTGTTTCTGGTTTAATTGCAAGTTATGAATCAAGTTTTAATTGTTTATGTATGGATCCTGTTGAATTAATAATTAGTCCTATTTTAAGTAAGAATAAAATAGTATGCTTTATTTCAATTTCTGGAAAAACAAAGGAAAATATATTAGCAGCAAAAAAAGTAAAAAAATATTGTAAAGAAACAATAGCTATTACTGCTAATCCTACTAGTGACCTTGCAAAAAATTGTACGAGAATAATTAATTTAGATTATCGAAAACCGTCTTTGGCTACTGCAGGGACTTTAGGATTTATGTTAACTACAATGACGGCATTAGCATTAGCAAAGAAATCAAAAACGGTTTCTAATATTAAATTAATTTATGAAAAAGCTGAGCAATTTGCAAATGGAACAATTGGTAAAATTAAAGAATCATCTACTTTAAATAAAGACAAATCCTTTTTTTTTCTAGGTTCCGCAACTTTATTTCCAATTTCTTGTTACGGTTCCTTAAAGATAAATGAAGTATTAGGATTAAAATCGTCTGCATTTTCAGTTGAATACTTTTGCCATTCACCAATCTTTAGTTTAACACATAAAGATATTGTAATTATTTTTTCGTCCAAAAATCAACAAATCAATAAAAAAGCTAACAAGTTAAACTATCTATTAAATAAACAAAAATTTTATTCCTTTCTTATTGAAATACCTTTTAATACTAACATAGAGATTATATTTTTCACATCGTTCTTTGTCCAATTATTTGTATATGGGTTAGCAAAAGAAAAAAAATTAGAAAATTGTTATTTCCTAGAAAATAAAGAATTACTTAAAATTAGCTCTGATCTAATATACTAGCTTATATTTTATATAATGAAAAAAATGAAGAATATGAAAATTTTCAAGAAAATGAATCTAAATAAAGAAATACCCAATCGAGTTTAATATCATTATTAATTGGATATTCATAAATACTATAGCATTTTAGGAGTAAGTCAAGATGCGACACTAGTAGATATCAAAAAAGCATACAGACTTCTAGTGAAAAAATATCATCCTGATAGAAATTCTGGAAAAGAAATTGAGTCAGAGATGATAAAGAAAATTAATATTGCTTTTGAGGTTCTTTCTGATAAAAAAAAGAGGATGGAATACGACGATCTATGTTCAGAAATCGAAACCTTAAATTTAAATCATTATATGGAAACTGATACTACATCAAGAATTTATAATGAAGGTAGAGAAAAAACAATAACAACAACCACAACAACAACAACAAGGAAACAAATTCCTAATGAAGTTTCTCGGTTTAAAATTATTGTTGAACCATCTTTATGTATGGCTTTTGGAAGTTGTGAAATTTTAGCTCCACATGTTTTTCGTGTGGAAACTAATAAAATTATCAATCCCAAGGCAGTGGTAGTCTCAGAGACTGGAGACAATTTTGAATCTATTTTAAATGCAGCACAAACATGCCCAACCAAAGCAATCATAATTATTGACAGATATACAGGAAAACAAATCTTTCCTTAATGTAAGTGTGGTTAAAACATACTTTATTGTCAGAAAATTCGTGCTAACTATTATAGTTTTAAGGGTATCATCTTTTAATTTAAGAAGTTTAACCATAGGCAAATTCTGAACATTAGGATTCGGCTTGTTCTTTTGATAAATATCGCTAGAGTAATATTGCTCTATGTTCTGAAACTAATTTTTATTTAATAATTATAAAAAGTATCTGTTAGTAGAATAATAATAATAAAAATAAAAAATGATGGGGATTTAAGGTCTATCTCAATGGTGGATTGTCAAAGCAATTGGCTTTAACTGTCAATTCTGCTGTTGTACCAGTTGCATTAGAATATACAAAAAAGACCTGCCATGCGTTGTCTGTCTCAGATCCCAAAGTGCCAAATGGTTGATTTCTTAAAATATTGATTTTACTACTAAAGTCATCCAGAACTTCAATGATATAACCCCCATTTATGACGGTATCACCAGGATCACATACAGCAGTAACAGTACTACCTGTATTGTTAGGAATTTGAGTGACATTAGAAAATATTTGATATACATTACTGGAATTTAATTGTGTTATTCCTGCTGAGCCTGGAATACCTTGCAAGCCTTGGATTCCTTGTGGACCTTGTGCACCATTTGTTCCATTAACTCCTGGTGGACCTTGTGGACCTTGTGGGCCTTGTGGGCCTACTTTACCATCTCGTTTTTTATCATCAAATTTAACATGTTTACAGAACTCCACTGAACTTACAAAAAATCCTTCGAATGGACCTGTTCTACATTCATATTTCTTATCGTCTGTTGGATATTGACTATAATAACTATTATCTCCATAATAGTTATCGTTGTATCCTTGAGCCATTGCTGTATTTGAAACATTGTTGTTCAATAATTGCATGGCTGATAACATTACCAATGAACTTTCGAAAAGTCCAAAGGTAAGAACTGTTGACTTGTGCATATCTTGATATCAAAGAAAAAATATATTTGAACTGCGAATAATAGTAGAGTAAGATATTCAATTAAGCAGATTAGAGAATGATTGTTGTGATTTTCAGTCTCTTATTTTATTCTAAAATCAATTAGGAAAAATGATTTGTTGAATTTTTTGTTACTAAGTTTAATAAAATATTACTAGTAGAAAAGATGATTAATAATAAATTGTCATAGCCTGAACTCAATAACCAACCTCTCTTTATGTATAGAAGATTATCCAGCAGACTATGACAACAGTGACTTGTTTTGGTTATTTGTCTCTTAGAGTATAACAAAATTATTACTTAATTATCATGAAAAATGTAAAAACACTTCTAAATATTTGGTTAAGAAAAGAAAGTCAAATAATAAGTGGAATTCAAACCATAATAATTTAACATCATCATTATCAATTTTATCCCACTTCTTTTAAGATTAAATTTTATTATTCTTATTGTTTGTTGTGTTATTATCTTGTTGGGTTTTCTTCTTCTTCTTTCTTAATTCATCATCATCAATTTCTATTGACTCTTTTTCTTCCTCGTCATTTGTTGGTAATGCTTCGATTGTACTTTCAGCAATAATATTTTCTTCTGACATTAATAAAAATTAATTAATTGGGACATAAATGTTTTAAAAAACCATTAAACCATGTCAACATTATGAAAATTAGATTGTATGAAATTCAAAAGCATCATTCGTTAACTAAATTTTTGTTAAATCATAGATTTAGTTAACCGATTAGTTACGTTTTAAAAAGAGTATGCTATTCGATAATTACTGGCTATAGTAACTAACAAATGAAAAGGAAATTTGACAATTTTGTTAAAAGTGAAGTCAGAATTTCTCATCGAAATTGAAATAATAATATTTAGTGTTTCGATGAAATCTTTATAATAAAAATAGAAGATATTTGTAAAAGATGAGATCTTCTATTTACTATTACTAATAATAATTAATTGTCATAGTCTAAACGAAAGAATTTCGTCAATTTGACTATAACACCCTAAAAAAATTTTAAAAGTTATTTATCTACTTAATTTCCATATCTTGGTTATTGCATTTCCTTTGTTATCTATTTCATCTGCTAAAACTCCAATTGTATTTTTCAATACAGATAATGCTTCTGTATCGTTTGTATCAAAAGTAGCAGATCCTAAGTTTCTTAATTTTCCGTCATCTTCCACTTTTCCAACTGTACTAAAAGTATATTTTCCCACTTTATTATCCAACGTTATTAGCATTCCATGACCTTTACCATACCAATAACCATCATCCTTTAAAGTAGTCCAAACGGTTCCCAAATCCCACACAGGGATATTTCCTTTAAGTGTTCCATTACCTGACCAAGAAATTTCAAATTCTTGTTTATCAATATCTGATATTTTCTTTCCTTCATTCTGAGTTTTGGATTCGAAAATTAATTCACCTATACTTACTGAAATTTCTTTATTGATTGTGCTTGTATTTTTCATATTAGTCAGATTAGTATCAGTTTGTGCATAAACCATAATTACTGATGTCAGCAAAGACAGTGACATAATCAATGTTCCTATAATAAATCGATATTTCATTGAATCATTATTAAAAATCGCAGATTAAATATATTTTCCAGATTAATTGTCTATTGTGAAGTTCCTCAAGACCAGAGAGAAGAAGTGAAGGCAAAATATCAAATGATTATAAGAATTAAAGTAAAAATTTATCATCAACAATAACAATAACAGTTATGATCAATGCAAAACAAAATTCTAATAGTTGATAATATATTAAAACTTCTTTAAAATACAAAAAATGGTTAGAAGAAGAAGGATTTAATTCAACATTAATAAATTATTCAGAATTGGCAGAAGTTAACGTTAAACTACAAAACTATGATCTTGTTCTTATTGATTTTAAAATGTCTATAGTTGATGGTTTTGATCTTTCTTTAGCACAAATTACTTGAAATCTCAAAAAACCTGGAATACATTTTGATAGCATTGACATATACCTTTTTGGTGTAATCCGAGTATATAGAATCTTTAAGAATTTGAAGACTGCTGCTGCTTCTGTTGCTAGAAGAACTATTTTCTTTCAAAGTATGCACTAGTTTTTTATCTTTTGGTTTACATTAACAATACTTTTGTGGGGAAAACAAATCTTTCCATGATATAGAATATTTTTATATAATTTCTTACGTTAAAGTATAAAGTATTACATACTTTTAAAAAGTAAAGTAAAAAGAATGTCACGATATTTGGTTTTTTCTGATATAGATAATACACTTCTCCAATCATATATTATAAAAGAAGGAGAAATTTATCATACTGAAGACTATGGAGAAATTAAAAAAATTGTTCAAAGATTACGTAAAAACAATATTCCTTTAGTATTATGTTCATCAAAGACCCGATTCGAACAGGAAAAAATAAGAAAATATTTAGAGATAGAAGACCCATTTGTAGTTGAAAACGGTGGGGCAATTTATATTCCTGAGAATTATTTTCCTATAGATCTTGAAGAATTAGGTTTATCAATCAACCGTATCAACAACAACTTGGTTGTAGAATTAGGAAAATCATACAATAGAATAATAGAAACTCTTGAGGAAATAAGAGATATATTTCACATTGACTTCATTGCTGTACATGATCTTTCATTACAACAATTAGCTCAAAAGGTAGGTATAACAATAAATGATGCAAAGCTAATGGCATCAAGGGAATATAGCGAAACAGTACTTGAATTTCGTAATCTCAATGAATTAGATAAGTTAAAAAAAATATTAAATGATAGAGGACTTCGTATTTTACAGGGAACTAGGTACAATACAATTTCTTCTCTACATGATAAAGGCTCTGCAATTTCAATATTAAAGAAATTATATGCACTGAAATTTGAAAATGAGAAAATTGAATCCATAGGCATAGGTGATGCTGTTAATGACATTCCAATGTTTGAAAATGTTGACAAACCATTTCTAGTACGAAATATTCATAATGGTTATACCCCCATGAAAATAAATAATCTTACCAGAGTAAATGGAGTTGGACAGACAGGATGGAAAGAAATAATATTAAACTACATACTCAAAAAATAGAGAAAATGAAGGAAGCAACTATTCACATTGTTCCCCATATGCACTATGATGCAGTATGGATTCTTAACAAAGAAGATTACTACTTTGTAAACATTGAATATATTCTAAAACAAGCTATAAATCTTGTTAAAAAATTTGATTATAAATTCATGCTAGAACAAACTTTTTTATTAGAAAAAATAGAAAAGGATTATCCCCATATTTATGCAGATATAAGTGACCTTATTAAGGATAATAAAATAGAGATTGCAGGAGGGCAGTATTTGTTGGCTGATAACATGGTTCCAAATGGAGAGGTGCTAATAAGAGAGATAATTGAAGGAAAAAAATTTGTAAAAGAAAAATTGAATAAAGATATAATAGTTTCATATGGGGCCGATGAATTTGGTTTTAATACACAGTGGCCTCAAATTTTAAAAAATTCTGGTTATAAATACTTCATATTCAGAAGAGGAATCAATATTTCTACCCCATCAGAATTTTTTTGGGAAGGACTTGATGGGACTCAAATTCTTACTCACTGGATGCCACTAGGATATCGTGCCGGACTTTTTTTAGATCAGCTGCCCCTGTCCTTGAAACAATTAAAAAAATATGCTTCAACTAATCAAATTTTAATGTTATCCGGAAGTGGCTCTACTCCTCCCCAACCTGAATTAGTTGATGTTATAAGTGAATGGAATAAAAAGGTAAATGGAAAAAAAGGAACTAAATCTAAAAGTGAATATAATATTATTATGTCATCTCCTCTTCAATATTTTAATTATTTAGAAAAACAAAATGTCAAGTTCAAAGTAAGAAAAGGGGAAATGTACTCTGGTAAGTATTCTGCTGTATATCCTGATTGTACATCTACACGTATGTGGCTAAAACAAGGAATGAAAGAATTTGAGAATAGTATTCTACTCCTTGAAAGATTAGACGCACTATCTTGGATAATTAATATACATGATGAAAATATTTCAGATCAGCTTCACAAGTATTGGAGGAAAATACTATTTGTTGCAATGCATGATGTTTTACCAGGTACAGGGGTTGATGAAATATACAATGAAGTAAGAGATATATTTGAAAATGAAAGAAAAAGTATAAACAGATCAATTTTAGAATATTTGAGAAAAATTTCATCGATGACTAATTATAATAATGATATTTTCATTTTTAATCCTCTTTCATGGCAAGTTACAAATTGGACAGAAATAATTTTAGAATTTAATGAAGGTGAAATCAAAGGTATAAGTTGTTTGAAAAATGGAGATCAAATTGTAGAGATAGAAATTCTTGATTATTCGTTATACCCAGATAATACTATTAAAAAAATAAGCATAGGTTGTATTATTTCTATTCCTCCATTGGGATACAAAACTTTAGAGATAGTA
>JAICEO010000050.1 GCA_025924135.1 Nitrososphaeraceae archaeon
GAGTTCCTTTATCATATATAGCTGGTGCCATTCCTGTTTTTCTGATTATAAATTCTCTTTTTGCTTCTTCATCTGTTCTATCCTTTGTAAACATTTCAACCATGTAAAAGGGTGCATTATCAGAATCTGGATTCTTTTCTTGCCTTGATAATAAATCATTAACTAGGACTGGATCTACTTTTGGTAAGTAGGTCTGATATAATGTCTGCAACCCTTGAAAAAACTTTCTGATCTCATTTAAAGCAGACATATAATTAATACTATTACAATAGTATATGAGCATTTCTAAAACTTTATTTCATAGATATCGAAATTTTTAATACAAAATTAATATTACAAACTAAGAATTTCTAACTTATATATACAGTACTACTTCCTAAAAATATTATTTATTTGAAAATTTCTTAATTAATTTAAATGGATATTATACTCAAGGAAAGCATAGTTATCATAATTTGCATATAAAAGGCATATTTGAGATGATTAGCATATTTATCTATTTTAATGAAGAAAAAAAATGATATAATCTATTCTTAACTCTTGCCATTAATGCATACGATATGTATTGAATGAATCCACTGTGAAATGAAATGTTACATTATGTTAAGGAATCGACATAGATAGAAAATTATTACAGATACAAATACAATGTACTAAAGAATAATAAGGATCTTTATGGTAGTAGGTATATCAAACATAAAGGAAAGATTATGGATTATAATTTCAAAATATAAGATTAAGTGTCTCTTTAGAGAATACTTAATACAAAGAAAAATATATAGATAAAAAGATAATAGTAAAGGACCTAATTCTATATTTGAGAAAGAAAATTTATCACACAAATTTTATTCTAATAAGTACTTTTTGCTCAATGGAATTCGTTCATCCAAATATTTCTAAAATCTATACAATCCAATGCCATAATAAAAAGATAATTATAAAAAATAATGTGTTCTTTCTGAATGTAAGAGGCTTCTTTCGGTCAGTCACCTAAATGGCCTTTCCCTCTACCATAGTAGATTTTCCTGAAAAGGATTAGAATCCTAATGGGAGGTTTATTGCAGATATGATCTTTCATTAAATCTATTATTACAATCTTTACTAAATTTAGACTTCTTAGTTACAGTTAAGCTGATTGATCCTTTCTAGACAGTCTTTAGTTGGTAAAACTATGTTCCAATACCAGTGGATTACTCATAAACATTAACTTTTTTTCCGGTTTAAATTAAATCTTTTTGAATCAGTATAAAGATCATTTGATAAAATGAAATCCCTAACTTGACTGTTGACTGCCTCCTGATCAATGTCTCTTATAGCATGTGGGAATAACTTATTATTTGAAGAGGATAACATAAATTAGTCTAAAAATTTTTTAATTTATTATCGTCATAATAATATAACACTACTAATAGGTTATCCAATTCTTTTAAATGCTTTAAAGAAATGTTAGCGCCATACTATCTAAAATGCATTACACATTTTAATAACTTTTATAGCAGTGAAAGTGGGATATATAAATTATTAAGTAGAATCAAATGTTCATAAGGTTCAAAGCTCTTGTTTTATTCTAAATTATTTTATCTAATTTATAAGTAAAGACTAACTTTAAGTATAATTAATAATTATACTTTTTCAAATTTTTAAAAAATTTCTAGATCAACAACTTAATTTTTTCATTTATCAATGACTTCTGTTTCATGACCTTCTCCTATTGGTAATGAATTTTTAGGTTGTTTCTCTTCTACCATTAATTTTTTTTTCTTTGCTTCTTCCTTTTTCATTAGTTCGACATCGTGTTTTTTTTGATCCATATCGTCATTCCTTTGCTCTGGAGTATTCATAATATTAAGTTTAACCAATAAAAGTTAAAAAGGTTGCATAAATTAATGGAAATAAATGATAGATTATCAGAGCTATTATTTTTACATTATCTCATATTAACAGAATATGAATCGAAAGCAGGATACTCGATTACAAACATTCTATATAATGTAAACCCACTATTTCTAATATTATATAAAATTGTATATATTTTTAATTTCAACATATCTTATGTTTATAGATATTATCTAATAAGGTATAATTCATTGTTACCACTAGAACAATAGCTAAATTCTAATGGATGGACTGTCTTTTAAAATTTATTAAAATTGTTATCAACTTATATCAACTTATAACATAATAAAGAAATTCATATTTGTTGTGGAAGAACTCTAGTAATAAATCAGATTACCATTTACTACTTTCTATCATTATATATGTTATCAATCTTTGTTTTGACATAAAGACTAATCGAGTCGATATTAATTTTATTATCAAATAAATTCCATAAATGATAGTAAAAAAATTTTTAAAAGATTAATCTACAAAATTGAAAAATAAAAAAAGGTTTCAGGAACTTCCTTTTTGTTTACTTGGATCATAGAGAATTTTATTTTTATTTACTGCGATATTATCTAATACTGGTTCTCTTTCATTAAGTGTTATTTTCATAGATGAATCTTCACCTAACGTAGTATTGTCGGAAAAAGACGGACTATGATCTTGTTGATTTCTATCCTTTAATTCATCATCTACCAAATTTTTGATTTGACTGGCAGTTACCATCACTGTTTCCTGTTCCTTTTTTGAATTTGTTTTTATTTTGTGTTTAATTGCTGGTGGAGAGGTTTGTTTTTGTTTTTTCTTTGTATTACCAGTTAATTTATTTTGAACTGATTTTTTTATTTTCTTTGTTACTGATTTCGCTACTTCTCTTGCTACTGGAAAAGAAACACCAGATCTACTTACTGTTTGAGTTAATCTATCACTATCAAATTTCTCCTTTCTTCCACTTGATCTTTCTAAAATGATGTTCTTTTTAGTTTTCATCATATTCGATGCAGTCGATTTTGTAGATTTAAATTTGGGTTTACTTGAAATTTTTTTAGAATGTAAATTAGTGGATGTAGTTTTTTTATTGGTTTGTTTCTTTTTTGTTTTGTTCTCATTTTTAATTTTCTTTTCTTTACTATTCTTATGTTGTTTAGTAGATATTGGTTTAATCATATTATACTATTGCTACTAATAATAATAATCAATACAAATTTAAGTATTTTCAAAATTTAAGGATTTTAATTTATGATAAAAAATATATTACTAAAATTAGTATCTTTAAAATAAATGATTCTTGAAACTATAATCGAAGTTGTTATCAGGTAGTATTATTCTACCTCGAAAATTTAAAATCTATAGTATAGCAAGTTCATTTGCTATATCCATTAACCTACTATCAGTTTGAGGTAGAGCAATTGGACTCAATCCTTTTTTATAGTTTAATATTAGACATAACAACTATATCAAATGGTTCGCGTTCGTGACCTTGGATTAACTTGTAAACGCGAAAGATGGCGTGGAATAATATTGATTCAGGTGCTAAAATAAGGGTCTAATTCATAGTAATAAAGAAAATAATATTTAAGATGTATTTTATAATTACGATATTTTTAATAAGTTATCTTAATATTAAAATATCTTATCTTTATAAAAATGAGAAAGAAGGGCTTTTTGGAAATAGTAAACTGTCTAAAGGATATGAAAGCAATGTTAAATCAGATATAAAGAAAAAAATACAAAATTTTTAAACTATGGGACAACCTTTGATCATAGAAAAGAGATATCTTTCTTCTGATATGCCAGTTACTAAGTCTTATAACATTGTTACCACTGATTGTAAATTTCAAAATCTCCAATAACAATTTATCATTAAATATGGGCCGGACGTGATTCGAACACGTGACCCCCGCCATGTCAAGGCGGTATCCTAACCAGGCTAGACCACCGGCCCTCCCATCCTTATCTGTAGTGTTATTTTTATAAGTGTTATTTATTTAGTAACTCTTCATAGAGAAATCTCATGAGGTCAGGAAAGAGGCTTTGGATAAATTTTTTATTCGTTCCTACAAGTCATAGTCTATTCTTCAAAGAAAAATATAGATATTCCGAAGATGAGTGTAAATTTTGTCTTTTAGTGTTTACCGTTTTAACTGAAAAACTCATTCTTCTTTTATTTACGTCAAAAACGTTTCTATCTCTAAAAATCGTTCTTTAAAACCTTCTTTATTTCGAATATCTTTAAAAGACGAATCCGAACCAATTTTTTGGATAAATGACTGAATTTCCTCAGTAGTTACTCCGTGTTTAAGATCATGATTTAATCGTCGTTGAACACAAAATATATTGTTATATTTTTTGTTTTGTCTTTTTTCCCATCTAGATGGGTTATCAGATAAACCTGTGACGAATTTTATAACTGTTTTTTGCATATGTTCAAGATGCCATTCTCTTAACGGAAAAATATTATGTGCTAACACATTATATATGTTATAATCTACTATTTAAGTTAGTCTATTAAGTTTGACTTCAAATAGTAAAATATTTCATACTTCAAGATATTTATTCACTTACCAAAAGATACTTCTCTCTCTCTCTCTTTTCTCTACATTTCATTATTGTTATTCTTATGTTGTTTATGGGTTAAAGTAATATACATTAGTTACTATTATTTGGAAAACTTTATACAGAAAAATTGTTATAAATATTGATAGCACAGCATAAAACAAAAGAACTCATGAAATATATTAGAAATAGAAAGGAAATTCATTTATTGAACAAAAAACTAACAAAACTTTTATGAGGTGAAAATAGAATTCCTTTATATTATTCTATTAATTGACGAATATTTAGATTATATAAACCTCCTTTTTTAAAATTTTAGTCAACTTTTATATTATCACCATAATCTAGAATCAAATTGTTAAGGGTTACAATCTACTAATTTCTCATCCGAATAATAAGTGGGTGCATGCTATATGTAGGAGAGTAAGTTTGTTATTTAATTTTTCTGAAATTTTTATATTATCATATCCTTATACAGGTAACTTTTGGTGTCGTTATTTCAGAATGATGAATTAATATAATAAGACAATATAATTAAGAAATGTATAATATTAAAAATTTTTTTTAAATCAACCCTAACTAATTTTATTAAGACAGATTTATCATTAATATGAAAATTAGATATTCTGTATTATGTAACAAAGATTCACCCAACTAAATGAGATAGAGGAAAATAATCTCAGAGGAAATTGAAAAATAGTCAGTCAAAATCTGATAAATTAAAGAATAATAGATATTTTTTCCAACTAAAGAATCAAGTGATAAAATTATGGAATTTTCGCAGCAGTATGATAATAAAATAAAAGTTTTAATGAAAGTTCAAACCGTTAAATTGTAATGATCATGAATATCTTCTTCCATTATTGTTGGAAGCATTTGTTTTAGTTTCTCAAAATTGAACAAAAATTTATTTCCACTTTCAGTTATCGAATAATATCGTTTTTCACCATTGGTCATTTCCTTAATTAATCCACATTTTAACAAGAATTGTATATACAATTTGCACTGATCGTTACTAAGCATAGCTTTATACATAATTTTTGTGCGTGTTTCCATTCTAATGCATGAAGTTAGTATAGCTGCAATTACCTCATATCTACTGCGATTTTTCATCTTTATATAATAAAGTTGTTATTTAATATAATGAGTACGATACTTTTAAATAGAAGATTATCTTGCAGTAAACATAAACAATTTATTTCCTTTTCTAATTTGAAATGATTTATATAAAAAAAAAATAGTACTTAATTAACTTTATCAATTTTATAGTGACAAACTAGTTACCATAATTATAATTTTTCATTGACTATACTGTTTGAACTTTATCAATAGTATAGAGTTATATTTTTTATTTGTTGTAGTGGTGAAACCATTTAACAAATTTGTCCAAAGCAATTTTTCTATGAGATATTTCATTTTTTTTATCAATTTTACATAATGTAGCAAAAGTTTCCTTTTCATTAATGTTTTTATTATATAAGGGAATAAAAATAGGATCGTATCCCCACCCACCATCTGTTATTGTTGATGATATTTTTCCCTTAATCTGACCAGTAAAGCCTTTTGTAATAATTCCATTGTTGTAGACAAAAATAGATTTAAAAAAGGCTGTTCTATCTTTACTGCCTTCTAAAAGATGGAGAATTCCTCTATTGCCTAGAGATTTAAACACAAATGATGAATATTGTCCTGGAAAACCATTTAAAGAATTAATGAATAATCCGTCATCTTCTATTATTATTGGTTTTTTCACAATATTATAGGCTGATTTTGCTTTCTGGACCGCAATTTTTTCTATTTTATCGTCTTGTATTTCGATAATATTTCGTTTATAAAAATTTAAAGTTAAATCTGTTGTTCTATCACGTAAGATGGATTTTATTTCAGAGAATTTATGAATATTATTACTGACAAAAAATATCACATTCATTTAAATTGTAATATATTAAAGCTTAATATATTACAGTCGTCAAAAAATTTTTTTGTAGTCGTGTATCTAACTATTTTAGACAACTCTTGCATATCTTCCTCGTGCTTCAATATCTTTGACTACTTTTAAAATACGACTAAAATTATTATTAGTGGTTAATTCATATCCTTTCAAAAATCTTTTATAGGTATCGTAAAAAATTTGTATATGTGCACTACTTAAAATTTCTTTTATTATCCTAATATCGGTAGCCATGTCTTCTATTCGCTGCGAGTAAAAAGAAAGACCAAAATCGATTAAATAAAGATCGTCCTTACGTTTTATAAAATTGGAAGTAGTTAAATCTCCATGTATTATATTTTTATTATGAAGAATAGAAACATATTTACCCATTTCAAATCCAATTTCAGGTGAAAGTATATTTTTCACATTTTCTCCATCAATATATTCCATTATAATTTCAGCGCGTTTTAAATCAAGAAAATATATAAAAGGAGTTTTTATTCCTGTTGTTTTTACATCATTTAACATAGTTGCTTCATGGATAGTTCTCCGTCCTCGGATTAAATTGTCCAAAGTAATATTTCTATATTTTTTTGGACTTCTAAGTTTTGAAATCGCCATAGTTTTATACCATGGTATTAAATAGACATCCGCTTCTGCTCCTCTTTTTATAATTCTATAATGCAATAATAATATATCGAAATATAAAGAATAAAAATGTGAGTTCCATACAACCAAAAAAAGGGGAAAAACTAGTTCTACAGGAAGATTGTTATGAAGACCATTTAAAGAATGGATTATTAACACTGACAAATCAACGCTTACTTTTTGAAAAAACTGAAGGAACGTTAGCTACTCTTTCTAAAAGAACAGAGGAGTTATTACTTGATATTCCGTTAGTAGAAATTAAGTCATCAAAAGCAGAAGGATTTTTATTAAAAAAAGTAGTCGTTATTACTATACAAAATAATATCTATAAATTCGGTGTTCTCAATAATTCTAAATGGGCAAAAGAGATAGAAAAATCTAAATCTAGTATATAAGAAAAATTACGTAACTAGATTATAAGAACCTTTTGATTTATCTCCATTTTACTTCTACTTTGTCTAACCTCCATGACTGTTTTATTAATGCATCTTGAACTTTGATTGTTGTACCGGAAGAAATATTATCACAAATTGCTGTCCATGCAATTTGAGCACCATTATCACCTGCATAGTATATGGGGCAACTATACAATGTTGCTTTCTGTCTTTTTATAGCTATTTTTAACATCGTAGAAAGACGTTTATTTGCAGAAACTCCTCCTACAATCAAAACTTCCTTTTTCTCTGTAAAAGATAATGCTCTTTCTACAACTTCAGTTAACATTGCAAATGCAGTTTCTTGAAGGGAAAAACAGACATTAAATATATCATACCCATTATCTATCAATTTTTTTGTAGCAGTCAACATCCCTGAAAATGAAACATCATTGCCTTTTACAATATAGGGTAAATTATAATATTTTTTTGTAGACTGGTTTGCATATTGTTCAATTTTATTTCCACATGGGGAAGCAAAACCAATGTATCTTCCAAATTGGTCTAATAATTGTCCAATCGTGATATCTTGTGTTTCACCAAATACTCTCCATTTTTTATTTGAAAATGCTAATACCATAGTATGACCTCCAGATACTAATAAAACCAGAGGATCTTGACATTCGGTGAGCATCATACCTAATTCTATATGTCCTAATGCATGATTAACAGGTATTAATGGAATGTTGTAAAATGATGAAAGGGCTCTGGCAATAACTGCGCCAACTCTTAGACAAGGTCCCAAACCAGGCCCAGCAGAATAAGAGATTAAGTCTATTTCTTTAGCTTTGAGATTTGCTTGAATTAATACTTCCCTCAAAATATGAGGAGACTTGTCCAAATGGTGTCTAGACGCTTCTCTAGGATGTATACCTGATCCATCAGGAGCTTGATATATACTTCTTAAATCTGATATTATTTTACCTTTTTTCTTAACTAAGTCAAATTGAATAACTGAACATCCGAAAGTATGAGCGGTACTTTCTATTCCAAGACAAAAAAAGCGATTCTTTTTTTTTATCTTTTTCATAATTATCCTCTACTAGTAGTAGAGACTATTTTTATCACATCTTTATGTTTCAATACGTAATCTGATCCAATTCTTTGTTTATTTCTCACATCAATAGCGAACATAAATCCTTTTGCTAAATCTTCATGAATATTTTTTGCCAAATCTTTCGCTGTTGATCCTTTGGGTAATAAAAGTGCATTCGGAAGGATATTTCCTTTTTTATCAGATAATTTTAGTTCATCTTCCACGGGATATACTATGATAAGATTTAGTAATTTGAAACAAACCGTATTTATGGCTTCTTGAACACCAGTAGATCCATATTTGTCTAAAACTGACCTTATTATTGATAAGGCTTTTTTTTGTTGTTCATTTAACAAATCATTATCTTTTAACTCAAAATTGGAGTCTCCTGGAAGATAATACCATAAACCTTTTTTTGCTCCTTTTCTAAGAACTAATTCTCCTTCTGATGCACAAGGAATTACTATTTTATTTTGCTGTTTTATTTTGCTTATGTTGTCGTGGGAAGAAGAAATATCCGCCTTATTAGCTAATATTAGGAAAGGCTTTGAATTTTTTCTTATTAATCTTGCAAATTCTAATAGATCATCTTGTGTCCATTTGTCAGGATTTTTATTAATCAATCCCAGAGTAGACAATGCATTTGAAATTGTATCAATAGTAACAGATAATCCAGAGAGTCTTTTTTTTAGTATTTGCTCAATTTTTAGTTTTTGATTTGTCATGTCTCTAGAAGTTTTACTCCAATCTCTGTTAATAATTGAAAGAACCCATTGATCAAATTCCTCTTCAACAAACTTAATATCGAAGAGAGGATCCCCTTGAGACTTTTCAACCACCTTTCCCTCTGGGTCTGTTGAACCTGAGGCATCTACTACATGGATTAATGCATCTGCTTGTCTGGCATCATCTAAAAATTTATTTCCTAAACCTTTCCCTAAATGAGCTCCAGGAACAAGTCCTGCAATGTCTATTAATTTTATAGGTACAAATCTATTTCCATCTATACATATAGAGTGTAGTGGATTATCTATTACTCCAAATTCCCTACATACGCACTTTTCTCTTACAAAGCTTATGCCTATATTTGGATGGATAGTTGTAAAAGGATAGTTTGCGGAAGGAACAGATTGATCAGTAGCAGAATTAAAAAAAGTAGATTTTCCAACATTAGCTTTTCCGATAACTCCAATAATCATAATAATAATGAGTCATAGTAGCATTATTAGTATTTTTTATTTTTCTATTATACCTAAAGAATTACTTTTCAGTGCTCATAAAATTTTATTATTATAATTTCATCTTCTAAAATTTTTATATATTTAATACAACCTCTTTAGGGAAGTTAAAGGATCTTGGCCGGAATAGTGGCAATTTATAATTTCAATACAAAAAGAGAATCTTCAGATGAGGTCCTTTATTACCTGGTAAGCGCTATGCGAATGGTTCAACATAGAGGCAAGGCGTACTGGAAGATGATGGTTGGAGAAAGAGTTTTAGAAAGTGAAGGTTCTATTCCGTCAAACGAAGTTCTATCAAAATTAATAAAAAAAAAGAGATTAATGGGATCCAATGCTATTGGATATCTATCTAAACGTGCTCCATTATTTCCGAGTATGAACTCTATTAGAATTGCGTTAGATGGTTTTTTGGTTGATACGGAAAAATTACATCTCCATCCCTATATAGGATCTGCAAAAGATGGAGATCCGTTGTTTCAGATATATTCTATATTTATCAGATTAATCCAGGAGAAAAAAGATAGTAGCCGAGCAGCAGAATTTTTGGATAGACATCTGCGAGGTAATATCATGCTAAAGGTAAAGGATTCAATTTTTGTATTTCGAAATAGTACCGGATTTAAACCTTTGATAATGGCATTAGCACCAAACAATAATTTAGTAATCTTTTCCTCAGAAAATTCTTTACAAAATTCATTTTCTAAATTTAGCTATACTGATGTAAAAATGGGACAGTTACTTAAAATTACTTGCCGAGATTTCATACAAGAATTAACGATTCTTGATAGTAATAAAATGTTAATGGACCCTTTTGAATTTATTAGAGAATCTCACGTAACGTCCACCTTTAACAATAAGAGCATATATACAATAAGAAGAAATATTGGAAAAGTTCAAGCTAATTATCTAGCAAGATATATTGATCTTGATACTGTATATGCTGAACCAGATTATACTAGGCCTATGGCTCTTGGAATAGGAATAGAATTACAAAAATCAATTTTAAATTTTGAAATCTCTGAAGGAGTGATTAAAGATAGGTATGACGATTCCGATCATATGATTGATTTTTCAGAGGAGGAAAGTAAAAATAAATTGCTTACTACAGGAAAATCCCTGAAATTTATTTTAGAAAATATAACTAAAGATAAGAAGGTGGCTTCCATTCAAGGAACTATTCAAACAGGAAGTACTGCAAAAGAAACAATTTATTATTTAAATAAAAGCGGAGTAAAAAAAATAGATGTGATAGTTTGCTATGTTCCTACCATTGATGGACGACAAGTGGGATTATATACTTCCAACAGAGACTTTATTGCTAATAAATATATCGGAAAGGTTACTTCACTAGAGAAACTTAATAGATACATAGCCAAGGAACTTGAATGTGAAAAAACATTTTATAATTCTCCATATTTATTATCTAAAGGAATAGGAATTTCAGAAAATAATCTATGGTTTCCTGAATGGATCAGGTTTCTTGACTATGAATAATAATAATAATCAAAATAAAAGAGTTAATTTGGACCTTGGAACTATAGAATTATTACAAAACCCTCCTAACAATACCAAAATCATTTTAAGCAATATTATATATGATAGTATATATTTTATAAAAAAACTAGAATTATCGATATATATTACAAACCATAATAAATTACTCGGCGATTATTCCATTTTAGTTATTCTTCTTGAAACAAATAAGGGAACTGTGCTGATGAAATATGATGAAGGATATCGTGGTAAAGATGCTTTTGCAAATGCGATAGAGATGTTAACACAGTATAATGGGCTCTCATCAGTAATAAATAGAGCATTAATAGAATTAGATAACATTTAAATTTTTTCAACAAATGATCCTTCTAAAATTCAGGATAGACAATGGAACAAATCTGATAATCGGTTTATTCTAATTGGCCACTTAAAACTTCTATTCCAAGGCTGATCAAATAAAATCCCTTTTTTTGGATATTTTATATCAACTATATTTTGAGGAGCATCATCAATTAAAATATCAAATGGATAAATACTTTTTGGATTAGAATCAAAAACGCATATTAGATCATCATAGTCTATATGATTAGTTTCTAACCAATTATATACATAAGGAATAGTTTTTCTATCCCTTCTTGTTAAAATAGATATTCTATAATTTTGCATTTTGAGTTTTTGTATTATTTTTTCAATGCTATTTTGCGTAGGGGGAATATCTTTCCATCTAGATATCCAAATTTCTGAAAATAATGAATTACTTTCAGTTTCAGTTATTGGTAATAGAGTATGAATATCCCAAGCAACGATATCTTCTTTTACTATATTAGAATCTTTTAGTCTATTATATTCATTAACCCATGTCACTACAACATCTGCTAAAACTGAGTCTAAATCAATAGCAAGAGTTTTTTTCAATTTAATATTATCAGTGTGAAGATGCTTATATGTAAAAGTAATTGTATTTTTTTTGTCATTTAGTAATTACATTCGTTTATTCATACTAATCAAAATATAAATAACTTGAATATATATTTCAGTGTATGAGTTGTTCAGATGAATATGTATATCATAATACACAAAATAATTTGATAAATATTACTCCAAGTTTACAAGCAAAACTTCGTAAGGCAAAGTACGGTGTATTTAATCATTCTGCCGTAGAATTATGCCATTGGACCAAAAAATCGTTTTATGATGAAGGTAATTGTTATAAACACAAATTCTATGGTATATCTACTCATAGGTGTATGGAAATGACACCTACTGCAATGAATTGTGAAAATAGGTGTATATATTGTTGGCGTCCAACAGAATTCTATGATACATTACAAATGCCTGAGCATTTAGTTGATGAACCTGATGCAATTATACATCAATTATTGAAAGAAAGAGAAAGATTAATTATGGGATTTTACGGGAATTCTAAATCTAACAAGAAAAAACTCGACGAGTCATTATTTCCAGCTCATTATGCAATCTCTTTATCGGGTGAACCAACAATGTATCCTAAACTGCCAAATTTAATTAAATATCTTAAATCATTAAAGAATACAAAGTCTATATTTTTGGTAACAAATGGACAGGAACCCGAAATGATTAATCGTCTAATTAAGGAAGATGCTTTACCAACTCAGTTATATTTGTCTACAAATGCATCAAATAGAAAAATGTTTTATCAAATAAATAGACCTAAATATAAAGATGCTTGGGATAGATGGCTTAATACCTTAAATATTCTTGCTGAAATTAATACGAGAACTGTTTTAAGAATGACCCTTATACGTAACTATAACTCTGATCTAAGTAATATGCCTGAATTTGTAAATTTAATCAATAAAGCTAATCCACATTTTATTGAGGTTAAATCATATATGCACATAGGAATGTCAACTAATAGACTAGAGCATAATAATATGCTTGAAGTGAATGAGGTGAAAGAATTTACTAATAATCTTCAAAAGTATTTGCAACATTATAATATAATGGATGAAAGTGAAGTTTCTCGAATAGTGGTTCTCCAAAATCAAAACAGATTTACTAACAGGTGGATAAAAGAATATTTCGAACCTACTATAGTTTAAGAACAAATGTTGACTTAATAGTCTCTGCTAGGTCACATTATATTAATTGAGTTATATTCTTATTTTCGCTCACAATTTATATAACCTGTATAATTAATTAGGTTTTTTTTCTTTTTCTTTTTTTATGATTCTTTTTAAAAGATCATAAATTACTGGCAATTCTAGATAATCTATTAGAATAGCAATCCAAGCAAAATACTCTGGCATATGGATCAGTTCGGATCCTACAAAAGTTGTATAAACAACGTCATCAGTAATCCAAAAGATATGAATTGATTGGATTGCCAATAGAATTAATAAGACGGTATTTTTAATCTTTTTTTCTTTTTCTTTTTTATCATAAATTATCGTAAAGAGGTAATATATTAAACCAGAAACTAAAGCTGGAATTTCTATATAATCAATTATAATAAATAATAAAATAAAATCAGATAATTCTCCAAAATAATCTGTTCCTGTAAGACGATATAATACAACGTCAGTTGTAAGCCAATAAAGATGTAATAATTGTAAGGAGATTAAGATGAAAGAGATTTTTAAATTAATATTTTGGTATCGAAGATAAAAATTCATAATTTTTTTAAACATAATAAATCAATTTTTCATAGTTTTTATTATTATTATTTTTACCTATAACTACATAATACATTATCTAATCTTAACCGCAAATTAATTATAATTTAAAAAAAACGTAAGGGATATAGTTAAAAGTAAATATTCTACAATAATGCTAATTTTATAGTATATTGGACGGATTGAATACAGAGGAACTAATGAAAATTGGACTCGATTTAGCTGGATGGAAAAAACTACCATCTGATAGTGCAGTTCATGTAAAGGGTACGAATATCAAAAAAGTTTTTGTTTCCATTGATGTGAGCCCCTTTGATATTTATTTCGCTAAAACTCTAGGTTGTGATTGTGTATTAACACATCATCCTATAGGAAAGTCAGCGGTTTCATTTCATAAAGTTTTTGATAGACATATGACTTATATGTTAGAAAAAGGGGTCAAAAAAAAAATTAGCAATTTCATTGGTTAAAGATTTAAAATATAAGGCTTATTTAAAATCTCACTCTTTAATTTACAATGATGTGATTAGTACCGCAGAAATTCTCAAAATGCCATTATTGAATATACATCAGCCTCTTGATGAATATATGAGAAAAATAATTTTATTCAAACTTGCTAAATCTAAATTGAAAACTATCTCTGATTTAATAGAAGCAATAGAAGAGATAACAGAATTCAAAAAAGCCTTAACACGCGTAATAATTTGTAATGGAAAGGTAAGTAATGAAATAGGTAACTGGGTACTTGTTATAGCAGCTGGATCAAATGGAGGGTATGATATTGCACGCACATATTATGAAAATAATGTTTCCACAGTAATATATCTTCATATTGATTATAATGAACTAAATAAAGTGAAAAAAGATAAGACATGTAAGAATCTTGTTATCCTAGGACATTTAGCAGGAGATTCAATCGGAATGAACAAAATTTGTAAAGAATTAGAAAAAAGAGAAATAGTAGTATTTAAGCGTGGTTTAATTGATGATGGTCATTGTTGATTTTTATTTTCATTCATTCCTCTAAAGAATAAATATTACAGAATTTCATAAAATATTAGTGGCCTTCGTAGTATAGCCTGGTTAGTATAGGCGGCTGTGGTCTTTTA
>JAICEO010000051.1 GCA_025924135.1 Nitrososphaeraceae archaeon
ATCTCTTTTTCTTTGTTGAAGGATGAGAGTAGATCATATAGCTATTGCAGTTAAAAATGTAGAAGAAGCTTTAAAAAATTACAAAAATATTCTTCATATAGATAAAATTGAGATGGAAGAGGTTCCTAATGAAAAGGTCCGTGTAGTAATGCTCAATTTAGAAGACACCCGTATAGAACTTCTAGAACCTACTGCTGAGAATAGTCCTATTTCAAAATTCCTAAATGAAAAAGGAGAGGGAATCCATCATATTGCCATAACTGCAGACAATATCGAGGAAGACGTTGATAGAGCACAGAAAAATGGAATGAGATTTTTAGGTGGAATAAGAACTGGTTCTTACGGTCGTAAGATAACATTTATTCATCCTAAATCACTGAATGGAGTGTTAACAGAATTTTGTCAATCGTCAAAAGACAGGTAAAAAATTTTAACTGCGGGTATTCTAATAAATTTAATCCGCTTCAATGTTTGTAATATAATAGTATTCGGAAAAGGACAGCAGAGGCTATAAAATTATTATACTTATAAAAAATCTATTAACATTCTAGTAAATTCACTCGTTGAGAGTTTTCCGCCAATGTCTATTGTCTTATAATTTTGTTTTAAGAGGGAAGTAATTGCAGTTTCAATTCTTATTGCCTCAGTAAATAATAATGGATCTCTAAATTTTTCTGCTATCCACTCGAACATCATTTTTATACTAAGAAAGATAGAGGAGGGATTAGCAATATTTTTTCCGGCAATATCAAAAGCAGCACCATGTACTGGTTCAAACAAAGAGAAATTTTGACCAATATTACCTGCTGGACCCATTCCTAATCCTCCAACGACCTGTGCTGCTTCATCAGATAAAATATCACCAAAAAGATTAGTAGTAACAATAACATCAAAACTCTCCGGATTTCTTATTAAATTCATAGCACAAGCGTCGACATATAGTTCACTATATTCTATTTGAGGAAATTTGGTAGATACTTCTCTACAAATATTTTTAAATAATCCATCACTCTTTCTCAATACGTTGGCTTTATGAACTGAAACAACCTTCTTCTTTTTACCGCGCATTACAGCAGTTTTAAAAGCATATTCTGCGATTCTTCTAGAAGCTTTTTCTGATATAACTCTAAGAGCAACAACTGTATCGGTATTAGCATAAAATTCCCATCCTAAGTAGACATCCTCTGTATTTTCTCGAACAGTAACTAAATCTACATTTTCTGCAATGGATTTAATATTAGGAAAAGATTTAGCAGGTCTAATATTTGCGTATAGGTCAAAAAGTCGTCGTAAGACTATAATAACATCTGCAGCACTTTCACCTACAGGAGCTTTCAAGCATGCATCACTTTTTTTTATTGCATCGAGTGTAAAATCGGGTAAAGCTTTACCAAATTTCGCTAAGGCATAGTCTCCTGCATCCACCTCAGTAAGATTGAACTTGACCGATGTTTTATCGTTCATATATTCTAGAAGCATTTTAGCACTCTTCATTAATTCTGGGCCTATTCCATCCCCTGGAATCAATGAGATGTTGTATTTCGTCATCCCAAGTAAATATTGTGATATAATTGTTTTAAATATTGTTTTGTTAAACTTAGTGAATCATCCTTATTTTTACAGGATGAAAGAAGACTAAAAAACACTTGTAGTGAATTCATCTATTAATTTTAGCCAGTTCTCTTATTTTTTCCACATATTTTAATAAAAAATTTTATTTGAGAATTATCAATATTATTTTTTAGTGTCCACAGTAGGTTTTGTAATGGGTATTGCAAACTAAATTCAAAAAAAGTTAATAGTTCTAATTTATACACATTGATTCTGTTATTATAAATTATAAAAATAGAATTAGTGTTTTATATTTGTTGTCCTACATTCTAAACAAGTGGAAACATATAAGTAAAATATATTGTAACCTGCTTACAAGCAATTAGAATGAGATCTTTGGTTCATACCTACCAAATACAGATTGAAAAGCGTCGCTAATTTCACCTAAGGTAACTCTATTTTTTACTGCATTTATAATATGAGGCATTAGATTTTGAGTGTCTTTTTCAGCGTTCTTTACCAAAAGTTCGATGGCATGATCAACCTTGCTTTTATCTCTTTTTATCCTTAGCTGCTTTAACCTTGCTATTCGTTTTTTTTCAATTTCTGGATCTATTACATTTAGTAAAGGTTCTACATCATGTTGGTCTTGGAATTTATTCACTCCAACTATAATCCTTTTTTGTTCATCTATCTCTTTTTTTAAGGAGTATGCATTCTGTCTTATTTCGTCCTGAAAGAATCCTTTTTCGACTGCAGAGAGTGCTCCACCTATTCTATCTATCCTTTTGAGGTATTTATCTACTTCATCCTCTATTTTATTAGTTAAAAATTCTACATAATATGATCCACCTAATGGATCCACAGTTTTTGTTACTCCTGTTTCTGTAGCTATCATTTGTTGTGTTCTCAAAGCAATTTTAACAGATTCTTCAGTTGGCAAAGCTAATGCCTCATCTTTAGAATTTGTATGTAAAGATTGGCATCCTCCTAAGACAGCTGCAAGGGCTTCAGTAGTAACTCGTACAATATTATTATCAACTTGTTGAGCAGTCAATGACTCTCCGCTAGTTTGGACGTGAAAACGTAAAGTTATTGATTTATCATCTTTAGCATGAAATCTTTCTTTCATTATTTTAGCATAGATTCTTCTCGCTGCTCTAAATTTGGCTATCTCTTCGAAAAATTCCATAGTACAACAAAAGAAAAATGAAAGACGAGGGGCGAAATTGTCAATTTTAAGTCCTCGATCAAGACAAGTTTGGATATATTCAATTGCATTTGCAAATGTAAAGGCTAATTCCTGAGTAGCATTCGAACCAGCTTCTCTTATATGATACCCAGAAATACTTATTGGATACCATTGAGGAACATATTCGGAACAGTATTGGATCATATCACCGATAAGTCGAAGAGAAGGTTTCGGCGGATATATGTAGGTATTTCTGGCAATATATTCTTTCATAATATCATTTTGAGTAGTTCCTCTTAAAGAAGCAGGATTTACACCTTGTGAATCTGCTACTGTTATATATAAGGATAATAGTGTAGCAGCAGTCGAATTAATTGTCATCGACGTACTAACCTTATCCAGGGGAATAGCATCAAAACACGCCATCATGTCTTCGATAGAACTAATTGCGACTCCAGTTCGTCCAACTTCACCTTCAGATTGTGGATTGTCAGAGTCCCTTCCAGTCTGAGTAGGTAAATCAAAAGCAAGAGACAAACCGGTTTGTCCATGATCTAAAAGAAACTTGAATCTTTTATTGGTTTCTTGGGCACTTCCAAACCCACTATACTGTCTCATGGTCCAAAGGCGCTGACGGTACATTGTATCATGAATTCCTCTAGTAAAAGGATATTTTCCTGGCTTCTCATCTTTTTCATTTTTCTTGGAAATATCGTTTCTATTGTAAACTTCTTTGACTGGAAAGCCTGAATCAGTCTTGATTTCTAATTTTTTTGACATTTGGATTTCATCTCCTAATATTTCTTTTTCTTTTCTATATAATTACTAAATGCATTCTTTAAGAGATAAGTCGTGATCTCTTCTGCTGCTTGAAATGGATCCATTTTTTTGTTTTGTATTTTGTCAATATAATTATGATAAGTGGGATGATCATTCAACATTCTTATGATTTTATCTTTAAGGATATTTAAAACCATATCTCTTAATTCTGTTTTTAATAATTCCTGATCCTTTTCTTTAAATTTGTCTATGTACTCATTTAGCATATTACGTATTGTTTCTGCAACTTCTCTTATACCCGTACCAGTTTTTGCGGAACATTTGAGTATAATAGGTTTTCTTTCAGTTTCCCCTATGAAATCCCTTATTATATTATAAAGGGTATTTGCCCCTTCAAGATCTGCTTTATTTACAATATATATATCACCAATCTCAGTAATACCTGCCTTAACTGCTTGGACTTTGTCTCCAGTATTAGGAGTGAAAACTACAAGAGTAAGGTTTACAACTTTAGATACTTCTATTTCTAATTGACCGGCACCTACGCTTTCAACTATTATCAAATCATAACCTGCAGCATCAAGAATTCTAACAATATTTCTTAATGATCGGGAAATTCCACCTAATGCACCTCTGGAGGCAATACTTCTCATAAATACATCTGATTTATTCATTAGATTAGATTGCATTCTAATCCTATCACCTAAAATAGCACCACCAGTAACTGGACTAGTAGGATCGACAGCAATTATTGCTATTTTATAATCATATTTTTTAAATTCATCTATTAATTTACCAATGAGAGTACTCTTGCCGGCACCGCCGGCACCTGTCAATCCAATAGTCATTGCTTTGCCTGTATTTTGAAAAATTTGGCTGACAATTGCTTGATACTCCCCTTCTTCATTATCAATTATCGAAATTGCTCTTGAAAGTGAACGTCTATCTCCTTTTAAAATTCCTTCAACTATTTTTAGCAAATATGTTCATCTCAACATTTTAAGATTCAGTTAGATATAAATAATATTTTAAATAAACTTTTACATCGTAACGTTCGAATTTATCGGTAAATTCTTTATTATCAATTTGTTACTCTATAACTATTGTTTAAATAAGATAAAGATTTAAAATCCTATTTACTAATAATTATTGGTAGATATGACAATTAGCCAGAGTCAGGAAGTCAAACGCACGAGGGTTTTAGTTGCTAAATTGGGTTTAGACGGGCATGACCGAGGAGCCTTGGTTATTTGTAGAGCCTTAAGAGATGCAGGTATGGAAGTAATCTATTCTGGGTTATTTTGTACTCCTGAACAGGTTGCAAAAACTGCAATCGATGAGGACGTTGATGTTATCGCCATGAGTCTACTTAATGGAGCCCATTTAACACTTTTTCCAAAAGTGGCAAAATTATTAAAAGATCAAGGGATTGATGACATCTTAATTATTGGCGGAGGTGTAATCCCAGCCAAGGATAAAAAGATATTAGAAAAGGAAGGAATTACAGGAAACTTTGGTCCAGGAACACCTCTTCATTTAATTATTAACCATATAAATTCCAATATCAAGAGAAAAAAAGAATTGTAAGATTAGATAAAAAGAATATGAAAAAAATGTATGACCTACTCAGGTGGTGAAATATCTATAACTATTGATATGCTTTATATTCTTAATAACTAGTATTCAACTAATAAAAAATGAATGTATTTTTCTTATTCCTTACCTCTCATCTTCATATCAGCCATCAACGGGTAGTATTTTGTTCATTTCTAGAGGTGGGTATTTCTATGAATGGTGTCAAGCCTTGTCCTCCAGCACCCCCGCCACCTGTTACCAAAGGCAATTTACCGTCCCATCTTTGTGTCTTAAGCCATTCCAGATATGATGGGCTACTTTTCAATTGTTCATCAATAATCTTTATTGCAGCTGATTCACCTTCCGCTTTTAACACATTTGCTTCTTTAAGGCCACTGGCTTGTGCTATTGCTGCTCTTTGCTCACCTATCGCTTTGGCCTCTGTTTGATTAGCTTCGATTTTGATTCTGAGTAATTCGTTTTGTGCCTGCAAAGCCCTTTGTTGAGCTTCCACTTTAGCTTCTATAGCTTTTGTGAACTGAGTGGAAAATCTGAATTCTGTAATTGACAAGGTTTCTAATACAATATTATAATTAGCTAATCTAGCTTGTATTTGTTGTTCGATCTGATTCTTAACTGTCTCTCTTTTGGTAATCAATTCTTCTGCATTGAAGCGTGCTGTCACCTGTTTTACAGATTCCTGTATTGCTGGTAGTATAACCCTATTATCAAAGTCAAAGCCCAGTTGTCTATACAACAATTGCGCGGCTTCAGGACGTATGTGAAAATTGAGGGCAACTTCAGTGCTAACTTCTTGAAGATCTTTTGAAGCAGATGTGGAACTGACAACGACTTTTTGGGTTCTAACCTCTATTGGTATTACTTGATCTCGAAAAGGAACTACAAAATGAAGGCCCTCTTCAAGGCTAACAGCAGTATCTACTGCACCAAAGTGTAATAAAACTCCTCTATGTCCTGCCTCAATCGTCTTCACACTTGCTGTTATTAAAACAATTACAATAATCAATCCAATGACAGCCGGGATTATTACTCTAAACAACGATTTGTTATATCCTGAAGATGAATATGATTCTAACGGTTCTCCTTCAGGAGTGACTCCTCCACGAGAGTATTGCCTTCCAAAACCACTAAATGGGCTTTTCTGCCCAGCACCATATCGACGTTTGTATATTTGATAGGCAATATAGCCTATAATTATAATTGTAAAAACAATTCCGATAATTGCACTAATTTCAACCATTATTTGTTCTCCTTAGCAAGTATTCTTTATTATTATTTACTTATAAATTAATACAAATCATTAATTGTAAAAAATGAGCAAATGTAATATAGCAATTATAAGAAAATAAATTAGAACCTTAAGTATTGCTTCCTGACCACATCATATTGCGCATTTCTTTGCCAACTTTTTCTATTTGATGATTTTCAAGATTTTGCATATATCCTTGGAATGCATTTTTTCCGTCATTTTTATAACTTGTTAACCATTCCTCTGCGAATTGTCCAGATTGTATTTCGGATAAAACTTCCTTCATTCTTGATTTTGTAGATTCATCTATAACTCGTGGACCTCTTGTTAATCCTCCAAACCTCGCGGTTTCACTAACCCTATTGTACATTCCTGTAATTCCATACTTTTGAATTAGATCTACTATTAATTTCATTTCATGAAGACATTCGAAATATGCAACTTCTGGTTGATATCCACTTTCCACAAGGGTTTCAAATGCTTTCATTATAAGAGAATGAGCCCCTCCACAAAGGTCAACCTGTTCGCCAAACCAGTCTGTCTCAACTTCCTCCTTAAAATTCGTCTCAATTACACCTGGCCTAGTACTGCCTATTCCTTTGGCCAAAGCAAGCACTCGATTTAAAGCTGTACCAGTATAATCTCTGTAAACTGCCACTAAAGAGGGTGTACCAAATCCCTCTTGAAAGAGTTCTCTTACTCTTTGTCCAGGTCCTTTTGGAGCAACCATTATAACATCAATATTTGTTGGAGGATCTATCCATTTCCAGTGAATGGATGCACCATGTGAAAAACAAAGTGCTTTATTTTCAGTTACATAGGGGCTAATTTCATTTTTATACACAGATGCTTGCTCCATATCGGGAATTAAAATATGAATTATATCGGCAATTCTTACAGCATCTCCTACGTCCATAACATTTTGTCCATCATTCTCTGCAATTTTCCATGACTTACCTTCTTTACGTAAACCCACAACAACATTAAGTCCGGAATCTTTAAGATTATTAGCTTGAGCTTTTCCCTGAATCCCATAGCCAATTACTGCAATAGTTTGATTCTTTATAGAATCGAGCGTGACATCATTATCTCCCCACTTTTTAACCATAAAATGTTATAAAATAAGGTTTTATAAATAATAACTGCTGATATTTTGACATCTGTCAATCTCCCCTCTTTTGATAGGAGAATAGAGTTAGGTACATCTGTAAGTGTAAGAAACCCACATTTCAAAAATAGGAAAAACGAAACAAACTTGTAAAATATTATGACTCAAGCAGGCTATTAATAGCCACACCAAAGAGTAGCTATTACAACGTGAATATAATAGGAAAAGCAGGTCGTTTTGCTAACAATTAATTAGATATGAACAATCATTTTTATAGCCCGTTTTAAAAGTAGTGGAAATTCCATTCCACATCATCATAAGATAGGTGAATCTATTTTGTTATTAATCTTATATTTATTACATTAACTAGTCAAAGTAAATACAAAAAGTGGTAACACTATAAAATAAAGAAAAGTAAGAAAGAAACTAATTATGAATTTAAACGATGTCTTTATAATATAGTTTATTGATTTTTTAAAAATAATATTTGTCTATTAGGCAATTTAGGACTCTATTAATATTATTTTAAAGCATTTCAAACATTGAATTTTAATAAATTCTATAGATGTATTTTTTTCAATAACTTGGAACTTTGTAGAGCCACATCTGCTACAAACGGGGCACTTTCTTTTATTTTGAATTGATTCTCACCATTCTTGTGGATGGGTGTCTGATTTTGCTAAGACCCTTATTCGTTCAACTCCATTAATATTCAATATTATATCTTTGACTGGATTTGGAACCAAATTCTCCCATTTTTCATGGCCCATTATTAACTTACGAATATTTTCTCCATTAAATCGAAATTTATTTATAAAGAGAGGTTCTTTGATGATGATTTCTTTAGTAGATAAATAACGGACATATTCATTTCCAGAATATAAAATGTCAAATTTCGGAACCATTGACTTTAAATATTCAAACCAGCAAGCATTATTCTCAAAATTTGCTAAAGGAATGATAAAAATTTTACTGAGATCAAATGTTTGATAAGAAAGGGAAGCATGAATCATTTCTATTCGTTCGCCAGCAGTAAATGGATCCTTTGCTAAGTAATTAAATTGGGCGCTTCCTATAACCACTATCAACTCTTCACATTCGTTCATAATCTGATGAATAAGTTCTAAATGGCCATTATGAAAAGGTTGAAATCTCCCAATAACTAATCCTCTTTTATATTTAGCCATTTTTTTTATCACGAGATCCATCAATAGATCCTAATTTTCTTTTCTCTTTTTCTATTTCTTTTCTCTCAATTTTTTTAAAAATTGGTGAGATATTGCCTATTCTATGACTTGGGAGAATTTTTAATAAAGATAAACTTTCCCATGATTGTTCCTGTAATTTGTCATCATTATTTAATTGTGACCAAATTTTCTCTGCAGAATTCGGGATAAAAGGGTATAAAAGTATCGCAAGTGCTCTTACTGCATTAATTGATATATAAAGTGTAGTAGCTGCAGAAGAATTCTTATTTGCCCATGGCTCTTTCTTTTGAAAATATTGATTAAAAAAATTAGAAAATTTCAAAATAGTTTTTAATGCTTTATCAGTTTCTGCTTTCTTTAAAAATTCTCCAGTTTGTTTGGCTATATTCATTATAGCGTCTATTGCAATTTTGTCCTCTTCATGATAAACCCTAGGTTCAGGTACTATTCCATCAAATTTTTTTTGGGTAAAAGATAAGGTTCTGTTAACAAAATTTCCAATATTATCTATAAGATCATTATTAATATTACTAAAAAAAACATCCCAATCAAAATTTACATCATCTTGAGTAGAAGGACTTATTATAGCGATATAAAACCTCAAGAAGTCTGGATTAAAGATAGATATAAATTCCTTTAGACCAATATACCAATTTCGGCTTTTTGATATTTTTTTATTATGAAGCATTAAATGTCCTCGAACAGGTATATAATCAGGAAGTTTATATTCCCTATTAATTCCCATTCTAATAGCAGGCAGAAAAAGGAAATGATGATATATTATATCTTTTCCAATAAAATGATAGATATAAGAATTATTCCAAATATCTTTTCCATCATTATTCCCTAATTTTTCTTTCATCAAAGCATTGAATGTGGATATATAACAAAGATGGTTATCAAACCAACCATAGAATACTTTTCCATTAGCATCATCTAATGGAATATTTATTCCCCAATCTAAATCTCTGGTAATATCCCAGTCCTCTAATCCTTCGTTAATCCAGTGTAAAACATAATTTTTTATGTCTACTTGAAGGTTCTTATTATCCGTTAGCCATTTCTTTAGCTCAAAAGAAAAGTTGGACAGTTTGAAAAAAAAATGCTTACTTCTTTTCTTTATAGGTGATTGTCCACAAATCCCACATTTTGGTTCTAATATTTCTTCAGGAACTCTTCCACATTTTTCGCAAAGATCCGAATATTGATCTTTTGACTTACAATAAGGACAAATTCCTATTACATATCTATCTGGTAAAAATTTCTTATCAAAATCACAATAAAATTGAATAACTTCCTTTTCATATATATGACCATTAATATTCAATTTATTGAATACATATTGCACAAATTTTTGATTTTCGATAGAACTTGTTTTATAAAATTTATCAAAGGAAATCCCAATTGCATTAAAGTCTTCTATATCACGTTTATTCCAGTAATCAACAAATTCCTTTGGCGTTTTATTTTCTTTTTCTGCTTTAATTAAAATGGGAGTACCAAAATCATCAGATGCACCAACATGAAAGACCTCCTTTTTTGATATTCTCAAAAATCTTGTAAAGATATCCGCTGGAAGATAGGTTGAAGATATATGTCCAATATGTATTTCACCATTAGCATAAGGAAGAGCAGTAGTTATTACTATAGGTTTATCATTTTTAAATCCTTCTTTACTATCGATAACTAAAGAAGACAATTTATTATTGTCGTAAAAATTATTATTATTATTATTAGTTTTAGGGAGCATTATATAAAAATCATTTTTATTTCGGGTAATAAAATGATATGGGGATTATATTTTGCATTTTGAAGTTTACAAAGGTACTTATCATAAGCAAGAAATACCAGTAACACTATCATCTTTTAAATATTATTTTTGGCGTAACAATTTTGTTTCAAACTTCTACTGTTAATTAATTAAAATTTTTGTAAATAAAGTCCTAGCAATTTTCAAATAATATCTTATATAATTGCATGCCTTTGACTATTTCTTCTGTATTTATGTTGAAGACGATATAAAATTTTTTGTTTTTAATATTGGAAACTAGGTAGAAACTTCTAAACTAGCCATTTTTCTTTAAGAAATCATTATTTTTAAAAATTAGCAAAAGCTTGTCTATGATATTCAATTTGTTCTTTTGTAAGTTTATCAATTTTTATTCCAAATGAGGATAGAGCCATCTGTGCTACTTTTTCATCTATTTTGGTCGGCACCTGATGAAGATCTTTTGCTAAATTTTTATAGTTTTTTGTAATGTATAATATAGATAACAATTGATTGGAAAAGGATAAATCCATTACTTCTGATGAGTTTCCTTCAACTCCTACCAAATTTATAACCCTTCCTTTCGCAATTAGATTAATTGTTTTTCCTTTAATATCAAATGATTCTAGATAAGGTCTCCGCTCTATCGGCTGTTTATTCTGTGCGTATAAATAATCAACATCGATTTCGACATCAAAATGTCCAGCATTGGCAAGAAATACACCATTTTTAAGTTTCTCTAAATCATGTCTACTTATTACATTTCTTTGTCCAGTACAGGTAATGAAACAATCACCTTTCATCAAAGTTTCTTCAAGTCTTTGAACATCAAATCCATCCATATAAGCTTCTAATGCTTTGAAGGGATCCACTTCAGTTACAGTAACCCTTGCTCCCAAACCTCTAAGACATGAAGATACTCCTTTTCCTACCCAACCATACCCACATACTACAAAATGTTTACCCGCTATCAAAATTCCTAAAATTTTCAATAATCCATAGACTGTACTTTGACCTGTACCATACCGATTATCAAAGAAATGTTTAGATCGAGCATTGTTAACACCAATTATCGGATAATTAAGCCCAGTTTTGGCTTTAAGTGATAAAATTCTATTTATTCCTGAGGTGGTTTGTTCAGTTCCGGCGAGTATACCTTTTATTTTTCGTTTATGAACAATACCGTGTAATTCTCCACCATCATCAGTAATTATATGAGCATTACTCTTTGCTAGTTTGATCATGTTTTCAAAAAACTCAATTTTACTAGGATCTCTTTTTGCAAATACCTCTATCTCATTATATCTCAAAAATTCCATTATGTCGGGTTGAACGGAAAGAGGGTTTGCTGAACAGATTGATATTTGTGCACCAAGTGCTTTTGCTGCCATTACAAGCACAGAGGTTTCCTTGGTTATGTGCAAACAAAATCCTAATTTAAAATTGGCTAAAGGTTTAGTCCTTTGATATTTTTCAGTTATTTTTGAAATAATTTTCATCATTCTTACAGCCCATTCATAGGATAGATTGCCGGTTTCGAGTAAACGTTGTGAATTGGCATATTTTATTTTCAAAGACTTATTAGGTGTTGAAGATTGGTTCTTCATATGATATAATAATCATTAAAATGGTGTAGATATTAAATATGAGATATTGAGTTGTTTGCACGTAATCAAGCCTGGTCTTCATAAATGTGGGTTATTTATAGGATCATGTTTGGATTCATCCAATAAACTGTGGTAAGAAAATTATAACCGATGCTAGAGTAAATTTATAAGTTTCATGGCTTGGATAAAAATTGCAAAAACAAGTGACATTCCTAACAATAAGGGGAAAGAAGTAAATGTAAATGGAAATCGTGTAGCTGTTTTTCATGCAAATGGAAAATACTATGCTCTGGAAGCATTGTGTAGACATCAGGATGGTTCACTTGCACCAGGAAAAATTGATGGTGAAGTAGTAGAATGTCCCCTTCATTTCTGGCACTATAATATCCGAACTGGAGAATTACTTGACTATCTTAAAGACGTTAAATTGGAGACGTATAATCTCGACATACGGGGAAATGATATTTTTATCGATATTTAGTCATTCTACTTCCCTTTTATTACCTATTTATAGTCCTATTAAATAAAAAAGATTAATTTTGAAACTTTATAATACCCTTTCACAAAAAGTTGATGAATTACAAATAAACGATAATCCTATTAAAATCTATTTATGTGGAATAACTGTCTATGATGAGTCTCACATAGGTCATGCCCGAACCATTATTGTTTTTGACGTTTTACATAGATATCTTTTATCAAAACAACTTAAAGTTAAATTTATTCAGAATTTTACAGATATCGATGACAAAATAATCAAAAAAGCAAAGTCACTTAATATAGATTACAAAGAGGTATCACAAAAATATATTAAACAATACTTGGATGATGCTTCTAAATTAAATGTATTAAAAGAAATTCATTATCCAAAGGCAACTGATAATATAAACTATATGATTGAATTAATAACGGATTTAATTGAAAAAAATTATGCATATGTCACTGTAAATGGTATATATTTTCACGTAAAACAATTTTCTTACTACGGAAAACTTTCTAAGAAAACTGCCGAAAGTATTGAAGCCGGGGCTAGAATAGATATAGATCCTACCAAAAAAGATCCTCTTGATTTTGCTTTATGGAAATTTTACTCTGAACCGCCTATATGGAAAACTCCATGGGGAGCTGGACGACCGGGCTGGCATATAGAGTGTTCTGCAATGGCATTAAAATATCTGGGAAACCAGATAGATATTCATGGTGGAGGAAACGATCTTATTTTTCCGCATCATGAGAATGAAATAGCGCAATCTGAATCAATAACGGGAGAGGAATTTGCAAAGATTTGGATGCATTGTGGTATGGTCAATATTAATTCTGAAAAAATGTCCAAATCAGTAGGCAATATTATACCAATTCATAATGCTATAAATAAATGGGGAGCAAATACTATAAGAATTCTTTGTTTATCCACTCACTATTCAAAACCATTAGAGTATACACTATCCAATCTTGTTGAATCTCAGTCTAAATGGAGGATGATTGAAAATTGTTTTTATGAATTACAATTCGCTAATCCTATTGAAGAGGAACCATTTGAAGCATTAAATTTCTCTCAAAATGTTCTCACTTCTATACAAAATTATTTAGAAAATGATTTTAATACGGCATTTGCACTTACTGAATTTATGAAATTTGTTTCCGTATTGAATAATTATGCCAGTAAAGAATACATAACAAGAAACATCTCCAATATTGTATTTCCAATCTTTCGAAAAATTTTATATATCTTCGGACTTAGAGTATTAGAGCTATCCGAGGAAGATATATCGGAAGTAAATAACCACATATCTCAAAGGAATAAATTCAGAGAAAATAAAGAATTTGAAAAATCAGACAAAATTCGTATAGAATTAAAACAAAAATATGGAATAGAATTAATTGATCATAAAAACTATAGAACTATATGGAAAAAAGTTGAAAACCCCTAACTTGAAAAATCAAAAAAATTAGATTTAACTTACCTAATCTAAACCATTAAAATTTTGAAATAAAAAATGAGAAATGAGGAGAAGCATATTGTTTTTTATTAGATTGAGAGAAAGAAGAATTGTATGAAAATGAGATATGACTCTATCAGACCAAAAAATTATGAATGTTGTAAATTGAGAAAATATTGAATAAAAATACTCGCAAAATTTTTCTTAATAAATCTTTATAAACTAATCATCCATTACTATCTTTTTAGAAGACATAAAAATAAATAAAAAGAGGAGCTACTTTGGTAACCAAAATATTTATAATTTTGTTACCAATAACTCTCATTATTAATATTGTGGTTTTGCTGGTGGGTATTTTGGTTTATCGTATGAATCAGCTGGGTAGAATGGTTTTGCTGGTGGGTATTTTGGTTTATCGTATGAATCAGCTGGGTAGAATGGTTTTGCTGGTGGGTATTTTGGTTTATCGTATGGATTTTTCATGAATGGTGGTGGTTTCATGTAAGGATCTTTAGGATATGGATTTTTCATGAATGGTGGTGGTTTCATGTAAGGATCTTTAGCATATGGATCTTTAGCATATGGATCTTTAGCATATGGATCTTTAGCATATGGATCTTTAGCATATGGATCTTTAGCATATGGATCTTTAG
>JAICEO010000052.1 GCA_025924135.1 Nitrososphaeraceae archaeon
CTTTTTTATCTGACATGATAATGAAAACATATTAGTGTATATATTAGTAAAGTAGAAACAATCTCTTTTTATATTTAATGCTAATATTAGAGGAAAGAAATTCTAAATATTTTATATAGTTATTTCTACTATAACATTTAAACAAAATATTCAGCAGAGATTGTAACGCCTGTAGAACAATAATTAAAAAAAAATACTTTTAATTTAACTAATGCCTTTCATTATTTTTTATTGTGTTCTATTATTCTTCTTGAAATTAAAATATTGAAATTAATTACAACAATTAAGTTATAAAAACAAGAAAACCCCAAAGTGAACCTTATGGGTTCTAGTTCCACTCCGAGAACTAGAATTAAGTTGATGTAATTAAGGAGAAGATCAAATTAAATTATTGTTGTCTTTTAATTCTAATTAATTTTTAATTCTATATGATAAATTACATATTAAAATAGTTGATAAAATAAAATATTAGAAACCTATCTATCTATCTATCTTAATTCTGTTATGAACCGTTGGAGTTCACGTTGAGAAATTATTCCTACATATTCATCTTTTTCCTTTATTATCAATCTGCGAATATTATTAGTAAGCATAACACCTGCTGCTTCTTCGAGACTTGAAGAAGAGTCAACTGAAATCAAAGGAGCGCTCATGATATTCTCCACCTTACTATTATCTAAATCCATCTTTTCATTAGCAATAAATTTTAAAATATCTCTCTCAGTTAAGATTCCTACTGGTTTATCTTTCTCGGTGACAATAACTGCACCAATTCCGCCATGTATCATCTTCTTAACTGCCATTCTTATAGCGTCATCTTTATCTACAGAAATAATACTTTTGTTCATTACATCTCTTACATTCTTTAACTCAGATTTCATAATCATTGTGTATTTGTTATAAGTAATATATTTGAAGATGAATGTATAACTGCAAGAGATCTATTAATAGTAGTCAGACTACAAAAAATTTCTCTTTTTCTTTATTAATTAACGGAAGGATTTTTTCCATTATTATTTTATCAAAATCATATTGATCAAAGTCTATAGTAAGAATTAAATAATAATTTTCATTGATTGGAATTAAACACCTACTCATTCTAGTATATCTCCTAAACAAATAAGTTAATTTACCCATTTTTGATTCGAGATTGAATCGTGTTTTATGTGTAGTTATTGTTCTAATTGCCCATTCATGAGTTTCTTCTATACTGATAGTAGATGAGGATGAAGATCTTACTAATCTATATGAAACATTTTTAACATATGATGGTTTTAAAATAGACACTTTTACTGACCCTGGTGATGCCTTATATTCTTTTAGAAAAGGCCTATATGATCTTGTTTTACTAGATTTGAAAATGCCCAAGATGAATGGTGTAGAACTATTCAAAAAATTGCAAAATATTGATCCTGATCTATCATATAGATTTATTACTGCCGCAAATAAAGAATACATAGAAAACCTCAACACGAATAATCCCACTATGGATGAGAATGTAATATACAGGCAAACAAAGCAAATAATACCTAACCATTGTCATAGTCTGGATAATCTTCTATCCATAAACCTTGGTTGATTAATTGAGTTCAGGCTATGACAATAATTATGAATAATCTATTCTACTAGTGATATTTTATTAATCTTAGTAACAAAAAATTCAACAAATCATTTTTCCTAATTGATTTTAGAATAAAAGTTAGTAACTATAAATCACAATAAACATTCACTTAGCCACTTCACTAATCTAATTTAGTAATATTATGTTAGCAAGTGTTGCTAAGAACTTCAATTATATTTTAACTGTTTAAAATTTACGATGCGCAAATCAGCAATAAGTCTTAGTTTCATCTTAATGAGTACATTGATAATGTTAGTACCTTTTATTAGCATAAATTTTTCAAATGTAAAAGCACAAGAATATGGTGCTTATGATGATGATGATGATATGTATAGTACGTATCCTACTGAACTATACAAATATGAGTGTAGAACAGGTCCATTTGAAGGTTTTTTTGTTAGTTCTGTAGAATTTTGTAAATTTAATAAATTTGATCATAAAGAGAGTAAGGATAGTAGTAGCGATAATAGAACCGGTACACAAGGTCCACCAGGTCCTCCTGGTCCAACAGGTCTACAGGGTCCTCAAGGCCCACAAGGACCAGGCGGAGGTCAGCCAGGTCCACAAGGTCCACCAGGCGTACCAGGTCCACAAGGTGAAAGGGGATTAACTGGAGCAACAGGCATGACAGGTCCAGCAGGTGCAGATAGTACAGTACCTGGTCCACAAGGTCCACCAGGAATTGTCAACGCCGAAGTATGTCCAGCAGGGACAGACTTCGAAAATTTATACGCAGTAACTGGAACCACTGCTGAATCTTGTAATTTTTGTGAAGTAATAGTTGATGATCCACCTATCCAAGGATTTACGTTTCCGTTTGGTATAGCCTATGACGAAAAACATGATACAATGTACGTGGCCAATGCAGGTGATGGTAGTGTACATGTAATCAATACCACTACAAATGCTCTAATTGATACCGACGGAAATGCAGGCAACGGAATAACTCCAATTACAGTAGGAAATCAACCATTGGGGATAGCCTATGACGGAGAAAAAGATAGAATGTATGTGGTCAATAACGTTGATGGTACTGTATCTGTAATTGATACCAATTCATTCGCTCTAATTGATACCGACGGAAATGCAGGCAACGGAATAACTCCAATTACAGTAGGAATTACGGCACAAGATATAGCCGTTGACGAAGGAGTTGGAAGTAATAAAATATATGTGACTATTAGTGGTGATGATCTGGTAAGTGTAATTGATACCAATAATTTCGCTGTCACTCCAATTGATTTACCAGACACATCTAATTCATTCAGTGTAGCATATGACTCGGAACATGATACTATGTATGTTACCGATTCTATTGGTGATAATGTATTTGTAATAAATACTAGTACAAACGCTATAATTGATACAATTACACAAGCAGACGGAATAGGAGAAGACCCATTTGGTATAGCCTATGACCCAGACCTTAAGAGAATGTATGTGGTCAATAACGTTGATGGTACTGTATCTGTAATTAATACTAGTGACAACACAGTAATTGATATCGATGGAAATGCTGGCAACGGAATAACTCCAATTACAGTAGGAAGTCAACCAATATTTATAGCCTATGACCCGATCAATCATGAAATGTATGTGACCAATCAAGGTGATGATAGTGTATCTGTAATTGATACCACTATAAACCAAGTTATAGATACAATTACAGTAGGAGATTTCCCAACTGGTATAGCCTATGACATCATACATGAAAGAATGTATGTGACCAATCAAGTTGATGGTACTGTATCTGTAATAAATCTCTGCTTATAACATCTATAGAGATAGAACATCAGTGACATCAATCACTACAACAACTTTTTTTTCTGATTTCATGGCAACCCTCTTTTTATGTCTTCTAATAACGCATCAGGAATATCATCTGTTTTAAAATATTTCCGATATCTTCTTATAAACTCAACTTGAGAGAATTCGTTAAACCTTTCAATCCATTCTATATCTGAAAGTTCAGACCTCATTTCTTATCATCATTCCATTATCAAGATAGTAACGAATAAACATGTTTTATAAAAATATCTTTTGGTACTTCTTTAGAAACATAACATTCTTCTCCAAATTCTGGATGAACCTCTGCTAACGCTGTATAATTTATTCTTGATGAAGTCATAAAACATATCCGAAAATCGTTTGATGGTGATGTATCTTGATGTACTTTTTTTGACAAATCATGTAACTTGTGATAAAGATCAAATCCATCAACTACAGACATTCTAAAACCAATAAGAACAAGATCATAATTTTCAGGATTAAAGTTTTGTTCTGCTAAATCAGGGTCATTTATTAAAGTTAGATTGAAACCTTCTTCTTCTAGCCATTTTTTATATTTAGAAGAAGTATTCACATCATCAACCATAAAAATATTTTTATTTTTAGTATTAGAAGAAGGACTCATTTCTGATCTCTTTATTAACTTATCAAGTCATGCCAAAACAAGCAATCTGCAAGACACATCATCGATCTCTTCCGATGGATTCTTCCTATCCCTGTGCTTGATGAAAGGTCTTGATTCTTCTATTCTCTCTTGCATATGGTAGAACATTATCAAAATTGGAGTTCGTATCATTTTTCCTAACTGATTTCAGAATAAAAATTAGAGAAGGAATAAAACAATAAACATTCACTAATCTAATTCAATAATACTCTGTTAGCGCAAGTACCTAAGCACTTCAATTATATTTTATCTCATTTAAAAATACAATGCATAAATCAGCAATAACTCATCTTAGTTTCATCTTAATGAGCACATTGATAATATTAGTACCTTTTACTAGCATTAATTTTTCAAATGTGAAGGCACAAGAATATGGGACCTTTGATGATGATTATGATGATGATAGATATAGCAAGTATCCTACTGATGATAATAAATATGAGTGTCAAACAGGTCCACTTGAAGGATTTTTTGTATGTTCTGTGGAATTCTGTAAACATGTTAAATTTAATGACAAAGACGATAGAAAAGATAACAATAGAACAGGTCCAGTCGGCCCACAAGGCCCACCTGGCCCGGCAGGAGGTCAGCCAGGTCCACAAGGTCCTCCAGGCGTACCAGGTCCACAAGGTGAAAGAGGATTTACTGGAGCAACAGGTGCAACAGGTCAACCAGGAGCAGATGGAATAGATGGAGCACAAGGTCCTCCAGGCATTGTCAACGCATAATTATGTCCACCTGATACAGATTTTGAAAATTTTTACGTATTAAATGGGACTACTGCTGATTCTTGTAACTCAGAATCATTGATAGTAAAGAAAGAAGTATTTGGATGTGATAATATCTTTGATTTCCCACCCAGCCAAACTATGAGTTGTGTTATGCAAAATACTGATTCGGATTGGCTTTCCTGTACCAATTCTGCAATCGACAATACAGTATTCTGTAATAGTTTACCAGCAAATCTATTTGTTATTGAAGTATTAGATGATCAGAGTAATCAAATCCGACAGTTCGAAGGGTCATTACAGGGAACAATAATCCAGAATCTCCAAACAGGTACATATATAGTCAATGAGACAAAGGTTCCAGAAGGGCCTCCAACCCCTGTAGATCAACTATTCGAGAGTTTTGCTAGCCAACAAACTTGTATTGGTTTAGGCTTTGATGGTGGAGGGTCATTGTTTACAAACAATCCTGATCGAGTATTTTATAACATCTGCTTTGAATATGAAGATGAGCAAGGCAACGACTGCAGTAATGTAACACTAACAGCAGGAGAAGAAAAGACTTGTACAGTTAAGAACTATATACTTAGTGGTAGTGCTAACTAAGAACGTAGCAAGAATAACCTCAAGATATTAATAAATAGACATCAACAATAATTTTTTATTTATTGACTTTCTTTTTATTTATTTTTACTGAAATCAAAAGACAATTAATTTAATAGTTAAAATTAAAAAAAAATCATTTCAGAACATATAAGAAGAGTATAAGATATTACTAATTATATTCTATACAATATGTAATTTACTCATAAACCCAAATTTAGGGCCACCTGATCAAGGGTAATCAAATGCTTGATTCATCAACCAGTTCAGGCTATGACAATTAAATTATAAAATTTTGTATTTTTAACCTTGTCATCAATTCGTTAAAGGTCATTTACAATAGCAAAAAGATCCATATACAATCAACAATAAGCCAGAGAAGAGCAAAAGCAGAATTAACTGCTGATCCTGTATCGGCATTTTTAGATATGGGTTGTTGGGTACCGTCTATCAATCAAGCAGAAGAATACATAACAAAAGATGCATTTTATGAAGATTTTACCAAATTTTGCAATGATCATAAACTACATGTTCTCAGTTATGATGCATTTGCAAAGAAATTGAAAAAAGAGCATAACCTATCAAATGCTCGAAAGATTGAAGAAGATGGTAACGGCAATAAAAAGAAAATTACAATCTGGTTCGTTAAATACCTTACAGATGAAGAAAAGGCTTCTAAAAAAGATGATGAAGAGGTGGTTTGATACTATATTGATGAATTCACTATCCTTCTTTATGGACAGGCTAGACACCCTGGACACCCTCTTATTCAGTAAAAATAAAAATAATTTTTTTGTGGTTATTGATCTTTACTACAATCAGGATATTTTTAATTCAAAATCAATAAAAAAATATTTTTTTCAAAAGCGATTTGAAGGGTGTCCACCCTGTCTACCCTGTCCAATATCATGAATATTAAGGTGAAGACATTCAAAAATGACTTCAGATAAAAATAAAGAACCTAATCCTGAATATTCGGATTTAGCATCTTTTTTTCCTGTATTATGTATTGATTCAAGGTCAAAAGAAAGTAGTGATCAATTAAAACAAAATAACAAAACCACAGTAAAAAATACAATTCTTATTCGAAGACGCTTTTCTAATTCAGATATTTGGATATGCAATAGTTGTACCGTGATCGGAGATAGATGGTTTATGGAAAAACATCCATGCAAACACGATGTAAGAAATAATTTTGCAAAAGTAGCACAACGCTTTCAGGATTATTTTTGAGAAGAAAAATAATATGACATTTATTAATACTAGTAGTTCTAATGATAAAGTAAATTTAGAGTATTATAACTATAAAGTCATTGTAGCAGGATGAAGGTAGTATCCGGAATAAACAATAAATACAAATAAATTTAATAAAGTTTTGTGAAAATATATCTCTATGTGATTTTGGCTTTTTTTTATTTTCAAATATATTCTGTTTATGGAATTGAAAAAGAAATTCAAACTAATGATAAACAATTAGTTCAATTTCTTCAAAATTACTGGCAATGGTTTGGAAATTCCCCTGAGGATAATCCAGATAATAATCCAAAATGCAGTATTCATATAGATACAAATAATTCTATTGTTTTTCTTTTGAATCCCTTTGAGACAGGGGAGACAAGTTATGACTGTAAAGAGAATCCTATTCCACATGGATATTCAATACTATTTCCATTAATTTCTTCATTTTGTTCTCAAGGAGACGTTGGTCTTTATGGTAAGCCTTACGAGGAAATAAGAAATTGTGCTCTTAGTCTAGATCGTGGTACTATAAAAGGAAATGTTGCAATTGATGGCAAAGAAATTGTCGATATATTTATAGATAATGGTAATGGTATAGATATGGATAAGAATAAAAAAGTAGTTAATAATCTACCAAAATCATCTCAATATTATATAGAAATATTTTCTGAAGAATTTGTAGATATTCTAGCCACTAGTAATACCACATTTACAAATAACTGGGAAAAAGAGGAATTTAAGGCAAATCCAATTTATTACAATGGTGTAGTACACTGTGATTGTATAATAATAGACACTGATGAATTTGGTATAGGTACGCATACTTTGAAATATACTATTTCTGCTAAAGCAGATCCACCATCGCCAACTTTAATAGCCGATAGATGGGACTTTATGTCTAATACAAATTATAAATTGGTAATCCAATAAAATGTTTATTCTATATCAACATACAATCTAATTAATTTATGAATTTATTTTTTAATTTTTCATTTTTAGAAAATAGAGACACTTTATTTATAAAGTTAGTTTTATTTTTTATTATTTCTTCTGTTATGCTAGTAATTATTTTAGATTCAAATTTTCTAATGGGATTTTTACAAGAAAAATTATTACCATTTAATAATAAAATAATAATATTCTCAACTTATGTATCTATTTTTGTAATTTCTAATCTATTATTGTTGATTATGACTTATAGTATTGGATATCTAAAAGAAATTGAAGTTAGATATAAGAAATATTATTTTATATCTATCTTTATAATCTATTCAATTTTATCATTAACATTAATAACTACTACAATACAAATTTCCTTATTCAAAAGTTATAGTAATATAGTCTTTTATTTAACATCTTATATTTCTTTTATTTCGACTTTAGGATTTTTATCTATTCTTTCCTTTAATTTTTATCGATGGTATTTAAAAGGAAAAAATAATTTTACACTACTGTACGGATTATTATTTTCACTTTACTGTGTCACTTTAATATTGGCATTAATATACTTAATAAGTGGTTTAGCAACTCACCCCTCCACTATTAACTATACATCTCCACGGGAACTAAAAGGTGGTACATTTTCAATAAATATTATATTTCAGAATCATGTAGCATTAATATACGATATATTTTTTATTATGTCTTTTCTTTTAGGTTGGCTTTTAACCATATATATGCTCAAGCAATATTCTCGACGTATTGGAAAATATAAATTTTGGATTTTGGTTAGTATACCATTATTTTTTTATTTAATCCGTTATGAAGGAATAATATTAAATTACTTTAATTTGGATAATCTTATTAGTCTACCAGTACTTGGTATTATATATCCATCGATTGAAGATGCAATATATACTGCTTTTATCAATTCCAATATACAGACTACAGGAATATTTTTTGGTTTTTCTTTTGTACCTATATTATTAAAGTTAAAGAATTCCTTATTACAAAATTATATGATAATAACAATAATAGGAATGATGATACTTTTTGCATCAAGGGATTTCCATTCAATTTTTTTAAATTCAATACCTCCTAATGGCACAATCACAATTTCATATATGTCAATAGGAGCCTTTATGTTATTTACTGGAATTATCTCATTTTTGAAGTTAGCAGCAAGAGATAAAGAATTTTATAGAGACCTCATTATTAGAATTGAAAGAGATATATCATTAGTAAAAAATATAATACTTATAGAAAAAGAGAAAGAGATATCCTATAAAATTAAACCATTAATAGAATATTCGAATAAATGGCAAAAGGAACATGAATATAGACTAATGAAAAATGAAGAAATAATACAAATTATTCAAGATGTCGTAACAGAAGTCCGTGAAAGAAAAAATATTAAAAACCTATCAAATTCATAGTAAAGTAACATATTATTCATAATATGTAATAATTAATTTATTTTCTTTTGATTTGAAAATATAAAATTAATAAAATGTAAAATATGTTAATATAAATAATTGTATTTTATTCAATGAAATTCAAGAAACTCTATACATAACAATGGCATACATACAAAAAATGATATAGAAATAGATTGGGATGGATTTAAGTATAAATTTGTTAAGGATAAACCCATAGAATTAGAAAATCTCTGGGATAGATGGTTTAATATTGTCAATACAATCGAAAAAATTGTGGAAACTATCTTTACAAACACAAAGACAGTTTCAACCGTAGAAGATCAAATGATCATTCAGAAAGCAATAGTTAGCCTACCTTCTGGTTCAATCCTACTGTGATATTCTTCCTTGTAGAGTTTCTGAAAAGAATTAGTTTAGATTAAATGCATATTATTTAGATAATTTACCGTGTATAATGCAGTCTGAATTACGAGATTAACGGTAAGTAAGGTTTTTTATTTGTGATTTACGGTTTTATATATTCTTAAAATTAACTATATTTATTTCATCACTTTTTATAAAACTTGAACCATTTCGATTTGTCTTGAAAATCATCTCTAATAAGAGCTAACCCACATCCAATAATCAACGAAGATAACATAGGAGAAATCCTGCCAACAGATAGAATACAAAGTAATAGTACACCTATTTCCCCATGGTGGATTCGTCTATCAAATAAATATACTTTTGATGGATATTTTTTCTTCCAATAGTGTAATGTTATTTCAGAAAGTGCTAACCCTGCTATCGCAGAAAGAATGAGTGGGATCATACCGAACGAATATTATTTAATATAAAGAAAGGTATTAAATTGTTTTGTCGAGTAACAATTATGAATAAAAATAGAAAAGGATAAAACAATTCCACTGAGAATAAAATATGGTAGTTGTATAATTATTAGAAGAAATTAAAGAATTTTTTAATTATGGGTTTAATAATTCTGTTTTGCTTGCGGTATCTTCTTATTTGTGAAGGATTTCAAAAACGTTTGGAGTTACAATAAATTTCCTTAGTTCAATAAAATATTTTAAGCCATTCAAAACTTTGGAGATGTAAACAAGCATTGCGACAATATTTCAAGTTTAGAACCTTTGATGATTTGGAAAAATTTCTTGTTTATTTAGAAATTTTTATTATTTATCAATCTTTATTTAATAAAAATTTTAAAGGCTTAATAGATAAACGTTTTTTGATCAGTTCGGTAATTTTTGTTTATATCAAGTGTACATGAAGTCTTTTAGATAAAGAATAGTTAATTAAAATAGGGAAGATTCCAAATTTAAGGTATAATGAATGTTAGGATTAAATTTTACTAATATTGACCTTAGTTCGGTATATTTGTGTTGGATGAGTCACATAATGAATTCTTGAGAATCATAACATCGTATAGAATTTTGTTGGAACTATTAGGTTTAAAAACTCCTATTCGTTCATATAATTTTATATTGGATATAAATTTATTAAGAAAATTGTTACAAATAATTTTGTCATTATCAGAATCATCATCTTTTAAGATAAGTATAGCATTAGTTACTTGAGCAATAAGTGATCTCTTAATTGTATCTCCAGAATTATGGGTTACTTCAATAGTCATAATGTAATTGACTACCTTCTCTAACAAATCAATAGATTTTGAATTTACTTCCTGAGGATTATTAAGAGAATTAATCTTAACCAAATTAGAAGAGGTATAATTTTCCCCGAATGAATAGTTCCTTGTATTTTTCTTAAAATCAACAATCGAAGTATAATCAGATATATCGGAAGTGATTAATAAGAAAAAGCTCATAAAAAATATAACTATTATTATTATTATACTGCGCTGGTACTTCAAGTATCATTCATATTCCCAACCCAGATAAAAATCTAATAATATTATAATTTAATATATTAATTTTGATTCGGTTAAGGTAACAGTTGTATATTTCTCTAATTAAGAAAACACTTGAGTTACCAATATCATGGTAGTAACGGTGCTTGAAAGTAAAGCGAACAATAAATAAGGATGAAAGTGAATATTTTTAATAGCTACTTTCTTACCTAATTCTAGTTTGATATTTCTTTTTTTACTTCTAAATAAAATATTTAAGTACACAGGAGTTGAAAATAAACCCCCTAGAACTAACATATATGACCACATTGAATTAAAAAATCTATTTAATTCAAAGTTGATATTTATAAAGGTTAAGACTATTCCTGATGTGATAGATATAGTAGAAATTGGAAGCACAAATTGATGAATTCTTTGAAGAAGAAAAGAATATGATCCTTTTTTATTGATGGGTCTTAAAATAAAAATTACAAAGAATGTTATTCCCCACCAGAGCACAGAAGAAAAAAAATGCAAATACAATATTAATAATTCTAAACTATTGTAGTCCATCAAATAATTAATTTTTCAGTTTTATTTATTTTTTAAGAGAAACCATTTGAATATGAAATCAGTAAAACTTTCTTATAAATAAAATGTACGAGAACTTCCCGCTAATAGATCAACTGATGATTACTTTTAAAAATGATAAAAGAAAATATTCAATAAATTAACTCCCACTCCAATGGTTATTATTATATTATATTTGATAATACATACGAGGATACAATTTAGTTAGATTTTTCTTAATATTGAATAGACTATTATTGTGATATCCAAATTTACTTATGATATAATTATTTTAGGAACAAAAATGAATTAGACAAAAAAAGGAAATAATAAAAACGTAAAAATTATTTATTTTAATCATAATACCCATGCCTAATTTAAGGAAATTGAGAAAAAAGTATACATAAAGAGTGAGCTTTAAAGTAGTATAGCATTTTTCACTCCTTGACCTAAAATGTCAATAGCTTAGTTCTTTTAAAAGATACACTTAATTGATATGTATTGAAGCTAATAATGAAATGAAATATAAATTGTTGATTGGAAATAATTTTATTTTTGGGAATCCTAAAAATGTATATTATAAGAATTCACAACTTTTCGGTATTGATGTGGATAAGGATGGCCCCTATATAAATACAGAAGTATTTGATATCAATGGCAGTAAAATTGTTGAGATTAAAAAAAATAATTTATTATTATGTAATTCGAAATTAAATAAAAAAGTTTTAAGACGAGATCATCTATTAATAATGGATAAAAATGGTGAAATTATAGTTGAATCAAGGGTTTTCGATAAAGACACAATTATTATTAGTGGAAAATTTATAGTAAATGAAGTAGAATTAACAATTACACAAAATTATATTTTGCTACCTGATGGGAAAAGAATAATGCATAGTAAGGTTAAGGCAGATAATAATTCACTTATCATTACTGAGAATGGAATAATATTAAAAAATAATTTTATGGTATCGCCACTATAATTATTTGGATATGAATCTTTGATAATAGATATATTATCAACAATGTTTTAATATTGTAATTATAAATGATTAATTTTTATAATTAAACTAAGTTGATATGAGACACAGTGTGAAATTATAAAATTTATTGTATTATTTTTTTTCCCGGATTCATTATATTTGTAGGATCGAAAATGAATTTAATTTTTTTAAATATTTCAAATATGGTGTTCCCATACATTTGTGATATATACTTTGTTCTACTTATACCATCTCCATGTTCAGCCGTGATGCTCCCAGATAATTCATAAACTTTAGAAAAGACATCCGTTGCAAGGGAAGCTATTATATCGTTGTATTTACTTGATGCAGTATCAAGCAGAGGTCTGGTATGTAAGTTTCCATTCCCAGCATGCCCATAAAAAATATAATTTAATTTATACTTTTTGTATATTCCTAACAGAAATAGTGTATAGTCATACAGGTATTCAGGATTGACTATAGTATCCTCGATTAAGCTAATAGGCTTTCGACTCCCCACTGTCAATTTCATCACATTATTAAGAGCACTTTTTCTTGCTGACCAAATTCTTTCAGAACTAACATAGTCTGATGTCACTTCCAATATCTCTCCATATCCATATAATTTTTCTTTACAGGAGCGAATCTTTGATTCTATTTTGACTACGTCGTCTCCAGCAAATTCTACGAAAAGTAGAGTTCCTCCATTATTATTATTATTACTATTAACTTTGAAATTTAATTTATTCCTCAATATTTTTTCATAACATAATACAGAATGATCAAGTAATTCCAAAGATGTAGGAATTAAACTTAGAACCGTTGGGACTAACTTAACTGCTTTGAGAATATTTTCGAATCCTATCACCATTACAGATTTATAAAGAGGCAAATCAAGAATTCGAAATTTAGCTAAAGTTGTTATCCCTAAAGTACCTTCCGATGCTGCAAATATTTTATACGGTAAGTATCTTTTCCTAGTATCAAATACAGTATCAATTCTATATCCACAAGAATTTTTTGTTACCTTGGGAAATTTTAATGAAATATATTGTAAAATGTTAGAAGAAAATAATTTGGATAATTGATTGAGTTTGTTTGTTTTAATAGAATTAATTTCTTTATTTGCTAAATCATGTCTATTATAAGTATTTTTAAATAATGATTCTATAAATCCATTTGAATATATGATTTCTATACCTTCTAGAAAATCAATTGTATTTCCATATCCTAATGCATGTATTCCACTAGAATTATTTGCTATCATACCTCCTATTGTACAAAAATTACTGCTTGCAGGGTCTGGAGGAAGAAATTTCCCTTTCTTTTTTAATTCTTTATCCAATACTGCCTTGACAATTCCAGGTTGGACTATTACATAATCATTTTCAATTTCACTTATTTTATTCATATATTTTGTAAAGTCAAGAGAAATACCAGTGCTTAAAGACTGTCCTAATAGTCCAGTTCCTGCACCTCGGCCCGTAATAGTTAATTGTTTAGCATAAGCATATGTACAGATATTGGAAATATCTTCTTTATCCTTGACTTGGATAATTGTACTAGGAAGAATCTCAAATTCACTCGCATCAACAGAATAAATTTTTTTACTCCAGTCATCAGAGAGAACATTTCCCTTTGCAATGCTTCGGAGATCGTCATCAATTTTTTGTTGATGCATAAATTAATAATATAGATTATAACTATAAAGTTTTATTAAAAAATTTTGTTTATAAAAATTAATAAAAGTAGACAAATTTAATAGTTACTTTAACTATAGTATAATATGGAATATTGCTTTCGGTCGATAAGATATTGTCCTGTTTGCAAAGATTATGTAATTGGTAAAACATATCCGCAAGAACTCGAATCAGTAAAATGTCCTAATTGTAATTCTACATTACCTCCTATAATGGAATTTTGCTTGATTGATAAACCTACTTATATTTCATAATTTTGAAGTGTTTCACCTATATTTTTACATTAGTATAATTGGTAAGTAACATATTTTTATTGCTATTATAATTAAAATTTAACAGTATTTTCTTCAGTAAATTGTTCTATAAAATATTTTCTCTTTTATATACGAATTATTATTATATAAAAAATCAATTCAGAATTTAATCAAATAGTTTAAGTTTAAAACAACTAAAATTTAATTAAATGAGGATCGGCTATAACAAAGATAAAAGAAAAGTATTTGA